>JAHEEO010000037.1 GCA_024640665.1 Rhodospirillales bacterium
TTGCAATTGGTGAAGGGCGGCGGCGGTGCGCTAACGAGGGAGAAAGTCCTGGCGGGCGCTGCGCGCAAATTCGCCTGCATTATCGACGACTCGAAATTGGTGGGAATGCTCGGCACGTTTCCATTGCCTATCGAAGTAATACCAATGGCGCGTTCGTTTGTCGCCCGACAGATTATTAAGGCTGGCGGTCAGCCGATATGGCGAAAAGACTACTTGACGGACAACGGCAATGAAATTCTGGATGTCCAGAATCTGCGCATCACAAACCCAAAAGAACTAGAAACGCGCTTCAACCAGATTCCAGGCGTTGTTACCGTCGGAATCTTTGCTCATCGCGGCGCAGATATTTTACTGGTTGGAGAAGAGTCTCAAGTGCGCACTATTAGGTAAGCGCGCTGGCTGGGGGACCAGGATTCGAACCTGGGTTCTCGGAGTCAGAGTCCGATGTCCTACCGCTAGACGATCCCCCAAATACACGAGGGCACAAGAAATTGGCTTGCCGGTACTTGTGAATTAGCGCTTGGAGAACTGGGTAGCTCTGCGAGCCTTGCGCAGGCCAACTTTCTTACGCTCAACTTCACGCGCGTCGCGGGTTACAAACCCAGCCTTGCGTAAAGACGGGCGAAGAGCTTCGTCGAAGACCATCAATGCGCGTGTTATCCCGTGCCGGATTGCGCCGGCCTGACCGGTTGTTCCGCCGCCACTCACAGTGGCTTTGATATCGAAGCGATTCGCCATGTCGGCAACTTCGAGCGGCTGACGAACAATCATCCGAGCGGTTTCCCGGCCGAAAAACTGATCCAAAGGCCGACCGTTGACAACGATTTGCCCACTGCCCGGAGAGATAAAGACACGCGCCGCGGCGCTCTTGCGCCGACCCGTGCCATAGTAATGTTCGTTCGCCATCTAACTATATCTCCAAGGCAGTCGGCTGCTGCGCTTCATGCGGATGCGTATTTCCACTAACCACCTTAAGCTTCTTGAGCATCTGCCGGCCTAATGTATTTCGAGGCAACATGCCCTTGACTGCTAAGGTAAGCACCCGCTCGGGCGCCCGATCCAGCATTTTTTCCAGTGACTCGGACTTCATATTGCCGATATAGCCAGTGTGATGGTAATACATCTTATCGCTGAGTTTTCGCCCCGTGACACGGACCTTCTCAGCGTTAATCACAACGATGTAGTCCCCTGTGTCGACATGCGGAGTGTATTCAGGCTTGTGTTTTCCGCGTAATCGGCGAGCAAGCTCGGATGCAAGGCGGCCCAACGTCTTGCCACTGGCATCGACGAGGTACCATCCACGATTTACGGACTCTGGTTTTGCGGAAAACGTCTTCATAGCTGCCTGATGGCGCGACAAGGATCGCGCATATTAATGTTCTCGGCGGATGCACGCAAGCATCGTCGCGCTTTATTTGGGTTGCCCTACGCGTTCAAAACGCATATTCGAGCGAAATTGCAGTAAATCGGTCGGTTTTGCTCAGCCCAACTGGCACATCCGAGTTGTTGCGGATGCGATAGGACAATACGAGCGCGATATTGCCAATGATGTCGGCGCGCAGTTCCGAGATGGTTTCGGTGCTGGTATTAGAGGACCCGCTCTCAATCACCAGAGACTGAGCAAATTCCGACGATTCGCTGATATTCCAGACATAGTTCAAGGCGCCACGCCCTATGCTGTCATCTTGACTAGCGCCACTTCTAAGCTCCGCCTGACGGGCACCAAAACCGATTTCCGCATCGAGCTGATGTTTCTCGCTGTCGATTAGATGTCGACCATAACCCACTGTTTCGGACAATTGATTGTCGTAAGCGGAAAACTTGTCGCTCTGCCATTCGAGTGCGCCGAACAGGTAGCTCTTCTCGCTTAAGTCCCGCCTTGCAACATAACCGGCGAAATAGGCTTCGGCGGTTGTAATTCCGCTGGCGTCTGCCTTGACAGCCGACAGACCGAACTCATGACTCCAGAGCGTCTGCTTCCACAACAAGCCAAATGCTGCGTTGGCGTTCGTACTGTCTGTATTGCCGCTCGTCGATAGATACCCCAGCGATGCTTTTCCCTCAATAGGACTTTCGTCTGACTCTTCCTGGGCGACCGCGCTGCCGGCAAAGGCCAAACTAATCGCGACAATGGCGAGTTTCTTGAACACTGACGGTTCTCCAATCTACGAATTTGCGCGCATGATACTGGCTGAGCTGCAGGATTTCAGCAGATATAATGCGCAGCATGCGTCACCAACTCAGTCTCTCCGACGAAATCATCGCAAACGTGTCGCGCGGATTGCGCACCTGTTTTGCTTCAACGCAAGCCGCGAGACCTCGCCCTGCGCGCGGCCAACACGCAGAACTCAGCGCAGCGGACGCAGCGGAAAGCATCAAATTGATGCGCGTCAATCACGCGGGGGAAGTCTCGGCACAGGCACTTTATTATGGCCAAGCGCTCGTCGCCCGCTCCGACGAAACTCGCAAACACCTCGAAAACGCAGCGCAGGAAGAACACGACCATCTTGTGTGGTGCGCGCAGAGATTAACTGAACTCGGTGGACGCACCAGCCATCTCACACCCCTGTGGTATGCAGGCAGTTTCGCGATAGGCGCGATCGCCGGATTGAGCGGCGATAAACACAGTCTTGGTTTTGTACAGGAAACGGAAAAACAGGTGGAAGCTCACCTGGAAGATCATTTACAGCGGCTCTCGAGCGCCGATTCCCCGAGCCGCAAGATCCTCGAACAGATGGCAGAAGACGAAGCACGGCACGGACAAAATGCAGCCGCGGCCGGTGCAATTGCGATTTCAACAACTCGCCAGCGACTGATGGCCGTGGGTGGCTCCATTTTGCGACAGGTTGCACGCATCTTGTGACTCGGGTCACAACTTGACCTATAAGGAGCTTGTCAGGCTTCACGCAATTGATTAAATAACCTATTACGTAAAACGGGAGCCAAAGAAATGCAAGATGCCCTTAGACCTTTGACGGATTTTCCGGCCATTAATCGATTCTTGAGCTATTGTCGCTCACGAACGGTTCCGGCCAAGACCGTCGTAATTCACGCAGGCGATTTGCCTGACGTGCTGTACTACATTGTTGACGGTTCCGTCGAGGTCATGATTGAAGACGAAGACGGAAATGAAATGGTGTTGGCATATCTCAACAAAGGCCAGTTTTTTGGCGAGATGGGCTTATTCCACGAGCAACCTACCCGCAGCGCGTGGGTTCGTACTCGAACGGAAAGCGAAATCGCTGAAATGACCTACCCGCGGTTTCGACAGATCGCGTCGGAAAGCCCAGGCATCGTATTTGAATTGGCAACGCAGCTCGCGACGCGTCTCGATCGTACGAATCGTAAACTGGGTGATCTCGCATTTGTGGATGTAACGGGTCGGGTTGCACACGCCATCATGGACCTGTGCAAAGAACCAGACGCGATGACACATCCTGACGGCATGCAAATCAAGGTATCCAGGCAAGAGCTATCTCGCCTTGTGGGTTGTTCTCGCGAAATGGCTGGACGCGTTCTCAAAGTGCTCGAAGAGCAAGGGCTCGTCAGCGCGAGCGGCAAAACCATCGTGGTTTACAACGCACGTCGCGATCCACCTCGGCCACAACGCCGCGAGCCTCTGCGCCGGCAGGCCTAGATGCCCGCTACTTTGAATAAGCGACTGCCTACTTGAGCGAACGCTCCGATTTGATTCGCTCATAAGCTGCACGAATCTCGTGGGTCTTCTGTTTCGCGACCTCTGTCATCGATTCAGGTAGACCCCGAGATACGAGCTTATCGGGATGATGCTGACTCATTAGCCTTCGATAAGCCGTCTTGACTTGTTGATCCGATGCGCGCGCTTCGATTCCTAAAGTGCGATAGGCAGCATCAAGCGGCAAGGATTGTTGCGCGACACTCCCTTGCGATCGCCCGCGCACGGTTGCTTCAATCTGCGCGAACTCGACACGGCCCAAGCCCAAGGCTTGGGCTGCGGTCCACAACAAACGCCGTTGTGTCTGACTAATGCCACCGGCACCCATTGCTGCCTGCATTTGGATGTCCATAAATGCGCGTGCGATATCGTTATGCCCCCGCGCTGCTGCTCGCAACGACTGCACTCTCTGCTCCAGCGGATAGCTCCGACTCTTGCCCGCAGTAAAGTGACCGATTGCCTCACGGACAGCGTCCGGCGCAAGCCCCATACCATGCATGATTTGCCGCGCCACCTGTATCTCGTTTTCGGTCACGCGGCCATCAGACTTCGCCAAGTGCCCCATCATTTCGAATGTGGTCTTGAAGAACAAAGCTTGGGCAGTCGATGCGCTGAACAATCCTTCACGCAGCGCATGGGCGCCCAAGCCCTGGTCGAATTGGTGGCCCAATGCGGCCCCAAGCATCGACCCCCACGGCCCGCCCACAGCGAACCCCAGCACACCCCCGAGCGCCTTGCCTATCCACTGCATCAGCTAGCTGACTTCTACACGAAGCAGCAGCACAGAGCGCACGCAGCAGCGACTAGATGTTGATCCGAACGAGCCCATGGCGTCATTATTCTGCGATTCTCATCTAAAGCAACACGATGACAACCGCCAACCCCCCGTTATTTGAAGCTAACCTAACCAGCTTGCCATGCATCGCTCGAGGCAAGGTACGTGATATTTATGCCGTTGAAGACAAGCACTTACTCATTGTTGCGAGCGATCGAATCTCTGCATTTGACGTGGTGCTGCCGGACCCGATACCCAACAAGGGCATGGTCCTGACTGCCATTTCCAACATGTGGTTTGCGCGTTTGGCGCATGTCATCGACAACCACGCGACCGGAATCGATCCGGAATCGGTGGTTGAAGACAGCGAAAAAGCCATCGTTCGAAATCGCGCGGTTGTGGTCGAAAGACTCACACCGTTACCGATTGAAGCCGTCGTGCGCGGATACCTGATCGGCTCCGGCTGGAAAGACTACTGCGCGACCGGTCGGGTCTCCGGCGTGGCCATACCACCCGGAACCGAGCTGGCGGAACGACTTCAACAACCCATTTTTACCCCCAGCACCAAAGCGCAGCAGGGCTTGCACGACGAAAATATATCGTTTGCGGAAGCCGTTGAACTGGTTGGCAGCGACATTGCCAATCAAGTTCGCGACACGTCGCTCAAACTTTATGCAGAAGCCGCGCAGCACGCTCGCAAAGCGGGGATCATCATTGCTGATACCAAGTTTGAATTTGGGCTGACGGATGATGGTCGGCTCAAGCTAATAGATGAAGTGCTCACACCCGACTCGTCACGCTTTTGGCCTGCAGAAACTTACCGCCCCGGTATTTCGCCGCCAAGCTTCGACAAGCAATACGTGCGGGACTATCTCGAAACACTGCAATGGAACAAACAACCGCCTGCACCCAAACTGCCGGCTGTCGTCATTGCGAGAACCAGCGAAAAATACATGGAAGCCCTGCGAGCGTTTCAGGCGATCGACGATTAGGCTGCGCCCAAACTATTGGCCAGCGACCGTCATTCCCTCGATCAGGACACAGCCAGAGCGGATCGTGCCTCGCACATCAACGTCCGAGCCAATCGCGGAAATATTGGAAAACATGTCGCGCAGGTTTCCGGCTATCGTCACTTCACTGACGGGATGAATCGTCTCGCCGCGCTCGACCCAGAACCCGGCTGCGCCGCGTGAGTAATCGCCGGTGACGGTATTCACACCTTGGCCCAGCAATTCCCCGACGACGAAAACTCTATCGAGCCCAGCGACGATTTCCGCCTGTGTTCCCGCCGTGGGTGCCACGAGTAAATTGTGAACTCCGCCCGCATTTGCCGTCGTCGTCAATCCTAAGCGCCGTGCGGAATAGGCGCTCAATACATATCCTGTTAGCGTGCCGTGGTCGATCAGCGTTCGGGGCTGCGTTGCCACGCCGTCGGAATCGAAGGCGGCACTGCCGAAAGCGCGCGGAATATGCGGCCGCTCTTCGATATTCACGAACTCGGGAAAAATCTGCGTGCCCGCTGCATCCAACAAGAAAGAGGAACGCCGGTACTGGCTCGTGCCGCTGATTGCTGCAACGAGATGTCCAAACAAGCCACGACCGATTTCTGCAGGATATAGGACTGGCACAGTCCGAGTCGTGAGCTGTCGGGAGCCCAGCCTCGCCACAGCGCGCCTCGCGGCCCGCTCGCCGACGGTCTCGGGCCTATCAAGCTCATCACTCGAGCGCGCGCTGGTGACCCAGTAATCGCGCTCTAAACCCGCGTCGTCCTGCGCGACCACGCTGCAGCTGATTGCGTGACTGCTACTGGCATAGCCGCCCACAAATCCGTGACTGTTGGCATACACACGATATGCGGCGTCGGTAGAAAGCGTCGCCCCTTCGGAGTTTTGAATGCGTGAATCTGCGCCACGGGCGGCATCTTCTGCCTCGCGCGCAACCCGCTCCGCGCGCGACACATCGATCTCCCACGGGTGATATAGATCGAGATCGGGCGTCGACTGTGCCATCGCTTCGGCTGGCGCTAGACCAGCAAATTCGTCACGTACAGTGTGTGCAGCGATACTCAGCGCCTTGCGCACGACAGCTTCGACGCTGTGCCGCGAGAGGTCAGTCGTGCTGGCGCTACCCTTTCTGCCATCTTTGTAGACGGTAATACCCAAACCGCGGTTCTTGTGACGCTCGACAGACTCCAGCTCACCCATACGAACGGTTACGCTGAGCCCCTCGTCAGTGTTCACGCCGACTTCCGATTGCGTTGCGCCAAGTGACTGCGCAAGTTCAATCGCGTGGGCTGCACAATCCTGCAATGATTCTTTTAGGCCATCGACATTCACGGGTTGCCTTCACTAATCCAACTAGGTGAGAACCCGATTCTAACTGCTGTACAATGCCTTAATGAAACCATTGGTCGGAGTCATCATGGGTTCAGTATCGGACTGGACCACGATGGAGCATGCAGCAAGCACGCTGAACGAACTCGAAGTGCCCCATGAGGTCCGAGTCGTTTCAGCCCATCGCACGCCTGATTTGCTGTTCAGTTACGCGGGAGACGCGGCCGAGCGCGGGCTCCAAGTCATTATCGCCGGTGCCGGTGGTGCAGCCCATCTGCCAGGAATGACCGCCGCAAAAACGACGCTGCCGGTGCTCGGGGTGCCCGTGCAGACTAAATCCCTTAATGGCATTGATTCGTTGCTGTCCATCGTGCAGATGCCCGCCGGCATTCCAGTTGCGACGCTCGCGATTGGCAAGCCCGGCGCAATCAATGCCGCATTACTGGCTGCTGCAATCCTTGCAAACAACGATCAAGCACTGGCCACGCGGCTTGCGTCGTTTCGTAATGCGCAAACTCAAAAAGTGCTAGCCCGTCCCGATCCGAGCGCGGCACTCGAAAGTTAGCCGGATGAAAGTAGGCATTGTCGGTGGCGGACAGCTTGGACGCATGCTTGGGCTTGCAGGGATTCCGCTAGGGATCGAGTGCGAATTTTTAGACAGCTCCGCAACCGCACCCGCGGCCGCCGTCGGCAAAATACATGTCGGGCAACTCGATGACGAGGCAGCCATCTTGAGCCTCGCACAGCGGGTCTCAACACTCACCACCGAGATAGAGAACATCTCCACCGCGGCTTTCTCGGGCGCTGCCCGCTACTGTTCGGTGGCGCCTCGACCAGAGGCAGTTGCCGCCGCACAAGACCGGCTGATCGAGAAAACCCTGTTCCGTCAACTCGGCATCGAGACGGCGCCTTTTGTAGCGCTCAGCAAGCCAGGCGATCTGGATCAGGTTTCCGTCAACGCAGATTGGCCAAAAATTATCAAAACACGCAGGCTTGGTTACGACGGCCGCGGTCAAGCAGTTGTGCGTTCGCACAGCGAACTTGCGCACGCCTACAAGAATTTGGGAGCAGTGCCTTCGATAATCGAAGATTGGATCGGCTTTGATCGCGAGCTTTCCTTGATTGGAGTTCGTGACCGGGCTGGCGCCATCCGCTTCTATCCGCTGTGCGAAAACGTCCACATCAATGGCATTCTATCGACCACAGTTGCGCCGTACGACGACTCACGGTTGCAGCTGCAAGCTGAGACTTCGGTTGCGCGCATCATGAATCACTTCGATTACGTCGGCGTACTCACTGTGGAGTTTTTTCATACAGCCGGCGGACTCGTTGCAAATGAAATGGCACCGCGCGTGCATAATTCCGGCCACTGGACCATCGAAGGGGCTGAAACGAGCCAGTTCGAGAATCATCTGCGGGCAGTAACCGGCTTGCCGTTGGGCTCCACCAAGGTGCGTGGCTGTGCTGCCATGCTCAATCTCGTCAGTCACATGCCCGACCGCCCTCGCGTACTGCAACACGAAGGGGTGCACCTGCATGACTACGGCAAATCTGCTCGGCCAGACCGGAAACTGGGCCATTGCACGCTGGTCGACGATGACCGAAAAACGCTGATTTCGAGGCTGGAAGCGCTCCAATCGCTCATTGTAAAGCCGAATTCGTGAAGTGTCTGCTCGAATCGGGGCAATTATTACTATAGTCTTTTCCCGTTGAACCCGGGCGACCACGGAACTTCATGTACAGCGAACTGTTCAAACTGAACCAGCCCCCATTTCGGCTGTCTCCAGATCCAGAGTTTTTGTTTGCGAGCAAACAGCATGCCCGCGCGAAAGCGTATATGGAATCGACTATTTGGCTTGCGGACGGCTTCGTCGTCATCACCGGCGAGATCGGCGCAGGGAAAACGACCCTCATTGAGAGCTTTTTGCACGACCTTCCCGAAGATATCGTGCTCGCTCATGTGAGCCAAACTCAGTTGACACCAATCGAATTCCTGCAAGCTGTGTTGGTTGAATTCGGATTCCGCGAATTTCATGACCGCAAGGTCGAGCTTCTGGCGACCCTGAAAGATTTCATGATCGAGCAGTATTCCCAGGGAAAAACGCTGCTACTAATCGTTGACGAAGCACAGAACTTATCGCACAAGGTACTTGAAGAGATCCGGCTATTGTCTGGTATCGAATCTCAGAAAGAGAAGCCTCTGCGCATCATTCTAGCGGGTCAACCGGAATTGTCCGACAAGCTCGACTCATTACGTCTCGAGCAGTTGCGCCAGCGAGTGCGCCTGCGTTTTCACTTGTCGACACTAAGCAAGCGAGAAACAGCTGATTACATCCAGCATAGACTGGATATTGCCGGCGCCGAAGGTCGGAAAATTTTCGATAAGGATTCAATAGACCTGGTGTTTCGCTACACCGGTGGTGTGCCACGACTGACCAACGTGCTGTGCGATACGGCAATGCTGTGCGGATTCTCTGAAGGAAAAGAAACAATAGACGTCGGACTGGTTAACGAAGCCGTCAACGAACTACAGTGGGTCGAATACGAGCAAAGAAATGAAAATCGTGGTCGATTCTCAGCTTCCCATGCGCAGCCTCGATCCAAGCGCAGTCTGCGACTGGTGGGCAACGTGTCTCCGCCAAGACTGAGCGAACGCGGACAGTTCGCCGATACCTCTCCCGTCGAAGAATCGAAGTCAGCAGAGGCCGATACTCCAGAGAATGTGTATCCAGCGCGTTTCGATGTGCTGTTTAAAGATCAGCATATCACCGAATTCAAGCTGCCAATCGGTCGCGCCGTTGTTGGGCGAACCGGGGACAACGACCTACAGATTCGTAGTCGCTTCATATCCCGGCATCACATCCACATCAATAGCGACACAGATCACTCGACGGTCGAAGACCTGAACAGTACAAACGGTATGTTTATGCTCGGCAAGCGCGTCCAGCAATGCACATTGGCCGATGGCGACACAATCCAACTCGGCGAACACAAGCTCGTTTATCGTGATCTTCGCAGCGAAACAACGCTGCCAAATGACGCATCGGAAGAACCTTCAATGAGTATTCCAGTCATAGAAGATGCGTCCGAAGACGAGGATCTTTCGGACAACGACGATCATCAGGATGTCGCCGAATTCGAGGATGAATACGACGGCGCAGAGACTCGCGTATTGGATTAACGTCGGTTAGAAAATCCGCTTTCTAACGCCAGTCATCTAATTTATCGTACTTGACTCTACTCCGACTCAGGCGGTAATCGCGCCGCTTCAAAAACAACACAACGCTTGCAACCACCAGCACCGCACCGGCTATGAGCATGCTGAATTGCAGCGGACGATTCCCTATCGACGGGCTAAGGAGCAGCAGCGCTGCGCCGCTAATAGCTAAGACTAGCGGCAGCGATTCATACAAAGACTTCGGTAGCCGCATATTTCTTGAGCTTGTAAATGCGCAGCAATTTCGAAGGTACGTTTATGCAAGCCCTAGAGCGGACATAATACGAGAAACCAGAGATTGTCTCAGTCCATCTACGGACAGATCAGGCTCTGCTAAGCAACTAGACTGCATCCAGTCAGCAGACTGATTAACGAACTCTTTCTTGAATTCTATATCGGTTAACGTTACGTCAAACACTGCAAGATCCCTTTGTCATGCCAGACAATCTCACTCTATCGTGCTTACCTCGACACAACGTTGACCTCATTCACAGCTAAAGCCTCATTGGCTTTACTTAAGATGTTTGTGTGCCGCCAACAGTCAAAGCGTCGATCTTTAGCGTCGGTTGACCGACACCTACCGGGACCGATTGCCCCTCCTTGCCGCAGATGCCAATACCGGGATCGAGGTCTAAATCGTTGCCAACCATCGAGACACGAGTCAGAACCTCCGGCCCGCTCCCGATCAGCATGGCGCCCCGAACTGCTGAGCCGAGCTTGCCATTTTTGATGAGATACGCCTCGCTCGCCGAAAAAACGAACTTGCCCGATGTAATGTCGACTTGACCACCGCCGAAATTGCTGGCGTAGATTCCATCTGCCACGGACTCAATAATCTCTCCTGGATCATGTTGGCCCGGCAGCATGTAGGTGTTCGTCATCCGCGGCATGGGCACATGCGCAAACGATTCCCGCCGGGCGTTGCCGGTAGAGCGTGTCCCCATCAGGCGTCCGTTCAGCTTGTCGTGCATGTATGCCTTCAGAACGCCGTCCTCGATGAGCGTCGTGCACGATGTCGTCGTGCCTTCATCATCGATAGTGAGCGAGCCGCGACGGCCCTGCAGCGTGCCGTCGTCAACGACTGTGCAGTGTTCCGTTGCAACACGCTGCCCCAACTTTCCGGCAAACGCCGAGGTTCCTTTGCGATTGAAATCCCCCTCGAGTCCATGCCCGATAGCTTCGTGCAGCAAAACGCCAGGCCAACCGGGACCCAGCACTACCGTCATGTTGCCAGCCGGCGCAGGTATTGCTTCGAGATTCACGGCGGCCTGCCGCACAGCCTCACGTGCGACGCCCTCGTGCACATCCGGCAGCAAAAACTCTTCGTAGCCACGTCGACCGCCTATCCCGGCATAGCCCTGTTCGCGCTTGCCATTGTGTTCCAGTATCACCGAGACGTTTAGACGCACAAGTGGCCGAATATCACCCGCTAACGTCCCATCCGACGCATACACCAATACGTATTCATGAACACTCGCAAGGCTCGCGACAACTTGCACGATCCGGTCATCCATGTTGCGGACCTTCTTATCAATTTCCGCCAACAACTGGACCTTATCTTTGTCAGCGACGCTGGCCAGCGGATTCACCGAGGGGTACAACGCTAGATTCTTGCCAGCCTGCGCGGCATGCACGACACCGGACTCGTTCTGCCTGGCGATTCCGCGTGCAGCGCGGGCAGCGTCTTTTATCGATGCAAGATCGAGTTGATCCGCATACGCAAAGCCCGTCTTGTCGCCAGAGACCGCTCGCACGCCAACCCCTTGATCAACACTGTGCGAGCCATCTTTGACGATGCCGTCTTCAACAGTCCAGGACTCCTGTTGGGCGGCTTGGAAATAGAGGTCCGCGTAATCGAGTCGATGCTCCATTAGGAATTGCATGACTCCGTCCAACGCAGCCAGATTCAACCCGGTTGGGTCGAGTAACTGCGCAGTCACGGCGGAAATGATGTCGTTACGCGCTACGGATTGGACCATCTAAAATTCTCGACGATGTTGTAAGGCTGGAAACTGGGCGCGTAGTTCACGTTGCCGATCGAAATCGACATCGGCGATTACGACGCCAGTACCGGATTCTTGCATAGCAAGCACGTCTCCCCAAGGAGAAATAATTGCGGAGTGACCGTAAGTCTGTCGCCCACGCGCATGTTCGCCCCATTGGCCGGCGGCGACCAGATAGACAAGCGATTCAACGGCGCGCGTCTGCAATAGTGGCAGCCAGTGGACTCTGCCGGTCGGCACGGTGAATGCGGCCGGCACGACCAGCATATGCATTCCAATGGTACTAAGACGATGGAAGAGCCCCGGGAATCGCAAATCGTAACAAACGACCATACCGATATCGGCAAAATCCGTGTGGCCAACCACCGGTTGATCACCTGGAATTGTCGTATAGGATTCACGATAGCTCTCGGCCGCCGTGTCGGGCACATCGACGTCGAACAGATGCAGTTTGTCGTATTGAGCTGACACGCGGCCGTCTGGAGCCACGAGATAGGACCGCGAATAGACGCGAGCATCCGGGCCACGGATAGGAATCGTGCCACCCACAATCCACATTTGATGACGCACAGCTTGCTCGGCCAAAAAATCCTGCGCCGGGCCAACGCCTTCTTGCTCTGCGGCAACGACTCGGTCCGCGTCCTGCGCACCCAAGTACGAGAAATTCTCTGGCAGAACCGCCAACCCCGCACCCGCATCAGCTGCTTGCGCCAGCAATCCGTTCGCTTCAGCCAGATTACCGGCCAGATCAATCTGAGAATTCAACTGCAGGGCGGCAACTTTCATTCGATTATCGGCATCTCGGCGCTCGTAACCCAGTTCGGCGGCAGTTCAGCGCAAATCTGACCATTCTCGATCTGTTCCGGCGTCAAGCGCTCCACGGACGGCTCTTCCCAACCTCCGGTAATGCAGTATGAAGCGCGGCCAATTCCTTTCAGCTGCTTTTTGAAAATTCGCGTGAATATCAACAACGCGGCGCCCACGCCTGGGCCGCCAATCAGGCCGCCCACTGTCGGCAACATATTGCCAGGTTCGGCAGTGACGATAGCTTGCTGTTGAAAGTCATGATCTCGCAAGCCGGTTCTCCCGACGACGCCGATCTCTGCAGCCGGCCCGCTCAACATCAAGTTGTCTGTAAATGCATCACCATCGGTAATCGCAAAGTCAGCGCTAATCTCATCAAACACAAAGCCCCGATTGAAAACGTCGCGAAAATCCAATGCCAGTCGGCGCGGTAATGCGACAATGCTCATTAATCCGACGATCCGACCCGCGCCTGGCTCGATGTCGAGCATGCTGCCGTCCGTGACTCTAAGAGCGATATCACCGTTGACATGGTTCATCCACTGACTGTTCGGACCATCCGGCCAACGCAGGCTGGCCGTCAGTTCCGCGAAACGCCCAGAAATGAGCGGATCTAGCCCGAATTCTCCCAGCGACGCTGCGACGTCATTGGAATTCAAACTTACAGCAAGGCGCGACTGCACGCCTTGGTCGCCAACTAACCAGGCGCCGCTGCCATCCGCCGCAAAACTCTCAGTCAGAGAAGAAAAAGACACGAGACGTAAGCCTAAGGGGTCGGGTTGTACGTCCGCCTTAAACGCGCCGAGATGACGAGCTCCGATGCGAAAGTCATCGATATCGAGCTCCAAACCCGGAAGGTCGCGCGGATCGATACTTTCGGCCTCAACTTGACGCCCCATTTGAATGAACAATCGATCCAAGTTTGCGGTTATCGGCTGGCGAGTACTTAGATCTGCCGGCAGTTCGACTAGTCCAGCCACCAGCTCACTATCCACGGAAACTCGCGCCCCTGTTTGATGAGGCTGCACCGAGATCGCCATCTGTCCAAGCGGCTGGTCAAATACAGTGAAGTCCGCAACGTTCAGCTCAACGCCTGCAAGGTTGGCATATGACCCGGCGACGTCGACTGAACCTGGCATTCGCAACCATTCATCCAGGTTGAGTCTTGCCAGATCGCCATCTACCGAAAACCCCCGGACCGGCAACGACTCACTGGACTGTGACCCAAAACGCAAACGACCCCGCTCAAAGGCAAACGCACCTCCGGTATTTCGATATTCTCCAGAGAAATGCCTGTTCGCACCCAGGTTTCCATCAACCCGCATCAAATCCGCCGAGTCAAAGCCGAAACTGAGATGCAGATTTGTCGCCTCGCCTGGCGCCTTGGTGAACGGCTCAGGAAACCGCATCGCGATTCCAGACAAATTGGTATCGACGTTAATCTGCACCGGAGACGGTCGGCGTTCTCCATCTGGATCCATACTCGGCAGCAACAAACTGCCTTCCCAGAGCGTCTGGCCTGCCAAATGTTCCGCATGCGGCAAATTAAACGCCGCGACAACGGCATCAGCCGTTACCTCACCGCTAACAATGAGGCGCGCTCGGTAAGCTGGGTCACCGGGCGTTTCGACATAAGCAGTGGCCGGGCCATCCAAGAACGTGCCTTGAATGTTCTCGCCCTGAATTGCGCCTCCCCGCAAAGCCAACAGCCCGGAGATATCCGATGCCTGCGGGCCAAATCCCGCAAAAGCCAGTGTGCCATTGACGATTTCAAGATCAGCCTGCAGGCCAAGCGCTTCGAGATCCACCAAGGGCAACGGAATATCCAGGGCAAGTTTGACTCTGGCACGTCCTTCCGGCGCGCTGAGGCGGGCATATTGAGGACCGAGATAAGCCGCGATTTTTGGAGCGCCCAGCAAGAAGTCCAACAACTCTTGGAAAGGCCCGTCAGTATCGGCGCGAATAATCAATTCGGGCTTCCTGAAATCGCCCATTTGCACCATCACGTTCTCACTGACATTACCCAAAACTTGGGCTCGGCCCGTTGCGCTAAAACCAAGATTTACGAACTCGACCTGGCCGTCAAAACCTTCGGCAATCGGCCAACCCGCGATGTAGTCGACTGTGCCTCCACTCACATCAGCAACGATGCGCAATTCGCCACCGCCATTATCAAACGGAAACGCATCCAGCGCCCCAAAAAAACTAACCTGTGTACTGTCAATGCGACCGACGCCCAGCGCCCGATCCAGCCACTGCGCCGCCGTGGTCGGCATTTTCGATGCCGTAACGAACGGCATGATGTCAGCCATATCGAGACTGCCGATTTCAGTTTCAAGCTCGAGCGAAGGCGCGCTGCCGTCAAGCGGCACGCTGAGATCGATGCTCGCACTCACGTCTGCGCCAAGCGTTGCGAACGCCAAATCATCACTCACGATACGTATGGCATCGCGGCCTTGCCGCCACAAAATCAGTCCGGAAAGCCGGCTGACGTCAATCGGTAAGCCGAGCACTGACGGGTACTCGACGCTCGATTGTTCACTGCTCAACCGCAGACTGCCACCATCGGTATCGGCCCGCACTTCACCTGAAATGCCCGACAGCATTTCAAAGCCGGACCAGTTATTTACCGAAATATCCGCGAACTGGCTCTGCAAAGTAAAATCGCGCTGCTCCAGGGAGCGCAGGCTCAGAGCAAAATCTTCAACAGTGCCGCGCGGCTCCATGGACAACCAGCTTTTTTGCAGTTCTGACTCCGGCAGCACAGCAACGAAAGGCAGCAAATCGTCGAAACGAAAATAGTCGGTACGCAGCTCGACCGGTCCGCCCCCTTGTGTCCAATCGATAGTGGTGCTGCCGTTTCTAGGCCAGGTAACGTCCGGCCCTTCGACTATCACATCGTTCAGCGAAAGCTGTGAGACTCGACCGTTCCGTGACCATTCCGCGGTCAATGCAATCCGGTCGTACTGGGAAGACTGCGTTCCCCAAGGCAGCACCAGATTCGAGACATTTATATCTGCTAGCGCACTCACTAGCTCGCCTTCATCAGAGTGCAGCCACACAGAGATATCACCAACGGCGGAAGCGACAGGTGCTCCCGGCCAAAGCTGAGCTATGGTTGCGATATCAGCCTTGCGAACTGAAACGAAAGCGCGCCAGTCATCGGATATGTCGGTGCCCGCACTGATAATGCCGTCGACGGAAGCCGTCAGTCGTTCACCCCATTCTTCTGGCGGATCTGCTGTCACGCTGAGAGAGACCGAACGAAATTCCTGCTCGACCGCCACAGTCACGTCCGTGAACGGCCAAGCGATGCCCAAGCTTTCGTCGAAGTACACTACTTCGCTGTTGCGAACCTCGAGTTGCACTTCTTCAGGGATCTCAAATGCGAAGCTTGCTTCGCTGAGTTCGTTCTGAGGTGCGCCGGCGACACTAAAAGCGCCGTCCATCGACCGTTGAACCGTGATGCGTATACCATCGAAAACCAAGCGCGTGGGGGTGAACTGCCGCTCGAAAAACAACACCATGGGGTCCAGCGTCACATTTGCGCTTCGGGCCAGCACGAACGGTTGCGCAAACTCTTCGGAAGTCAGTGCAACGTCGTAAAACACCAGCTCTGGACCGCTGAAGCCCAAACGCAAGTCGAGCCCATCGTATTCCACATACAGGTTCAGCTTATCCTGAACCCAGGCCTGCAAATCCGCTTTGTAACTGGGCAGTCCTGCGGCAAACAGACGAAATGCCCCGAGCGCAATTGCAGCGACGATGACAATAGCGCCGGCGGCAATCGCAATTCGACGCAACAGCAGCTTGAGATTAATCCACATCGTCGCTCGAATCCTTACATCAACACGACATCGAATTGATCAGGTGCGTACAAGCCCTCGCTTTGCAGCCGGATAGGCGTTCCCGTAAGTTCTTCCAGTTCGGCAATTATGCTCGACTCCTCATCGAGCAACCGCTCAATAACACCCGGCCGGGCGAGGACCAGGAGCTCCTGAAAGTCGAATTGATTATGCTGTCTCAAAACTTCGCGAAATATCTCATAGCAGACAGTTTCGTGGGACTTTACATAGCCCCGCCCGTCGCAACTTGGACAAGTCTGACACAGCATATGCTCGAGGCTCTCGCGCGTGCGTTTACGCGTCATTTCGACGAGACCCAGTGGCGATACGCTCATTATCTGATTCTTCGCATGATCGCCAGTTAGACGATCCGTAAGCGCTTGGATGACCTGCTTTCGATGCTCTTCTTCGACCATATCGATAAAGTCGATAATAATAATGCCGCCTAGATTGCGT
>JAHEEO010000235.1 GCA_024640665.1 Rhodospirillales bacterium
TGCAACTGGCGGAGCGCGTTGGCATTGCGCGCCATATATTCAGACGTCATATCGAGCGTCACAGCCTGACAAGCCACGCTGACGATTGCCTGCAGATCCGCGGGTAGACTGTCCCAGGCGGCTTTGTTGATCGTGCACTCCAATGTGGGGCCTGGTTCTTGCCAACCGGGGTAGTAGTAATACCGGGCAGCCTGATGCAGGCCGATGGCCAGGTCGTTATAAGGGCCAACCCATTCAGTGGCGTCGATCGTGCCGGTCTGCAGCGCTGTAAAGATCTCAGAGCCGGGGAGGTTCACCGGTGTGCCTCCAGCGCGACTCAGCGCTTCACCGCCAATGCCGGGTATCCGCATCTTCAGGCCCCGCAGGTCTTCCATCGAGTCGATTCGGCGATTGAACCAGCCGCCCATTTGCACCCCGGTGTTGCCGGCAGGGAATGGCATCAGATTGAACGGCGCGTATACCTCGCGCCACAGTTCTAAACCTCCGCCGTAGTAAAGCCAGCCGTTCATTTCATGGGCTGTCAGCCCAAAAGGAATCGTGGCAAAGAACTGTGCGGCCTCGCTCTGGCCGCGCCAATAATAGGCAGCGCCATGGCCCATTTCTGCCGTGCCTCTGGACACTGCGTCGAACACTTCGAACGCAGGGATCAGCTCGCCGGCAGCATAAACATCTATCTGCAGCCTGCCGGCACTCATTTTATTAATATACTCAGCGAGTTTATTGACTGCAGTCCCGAGCCCGGGGAAATTGGGTGGCCAGGTGGTGACGATCTTCCACCGAAAGCGAGTATCCGACTGCGTGGCGTTCGTACCCGGAGTATTCGAAGGCGAGCAGGCAGTCAGTGCAGCAGTTGCGCCGAGAGTGGCGACGAAATCGCGACGTTGCATGGCGGGTTGGTCTCGTTTTTCTAGTGCGCCAGTAATACCAGATCGCTGGCACTGGCAACAGCCATTTCTGTCGAGCCCCACATTAGATGAATTTTTTGCAAATATATAGACGGATAGACCCACGAATGGAAGAAAATGTACATAGTGGTATTTATACGCCATTTTTCCGTAAATTATTCTATGTAGGTGGTAATAATGAACGATTTGTATTCAAAATCGACCGTTTCTTTTTGCTAGCGGGTGCGGTCGGATGATTGCGCTGCTTCAACGGGTGAGTCGAGCGGCCGTCGCAGTCGATGCCAAGACACTGGCGCAGATTGGCCCAGGACTCCTTGTGTTTGTGGGCGTCCAGCGGGGTGACGCGGCGCCGGAAGCGGCCCGTCTTGCGGAACGACTAACCGCGTATCGCATGTTCGCCGATGCCGAAGGGCGCATGAATCTGGATGTTCGTCGCATCGACGGTGAAATCTTGCTGGTTCCGCAGTTCACGTTGGCGGCGGACACTGCAAAAGGCAATCGGCCCGGCTTTTCACGCGCTGCGGAGCCGGCAGATGCGCGCGCGCTGTTCACGGCATTCGTTACCGAGTGTCGCCGCCGGCATTCGCATGTCGCAGTCGGTGAATTTGGCGCTGATATGCAAGTCAGTCTCATAAACGATGGGCCTGTCACATTTTGGCTGGAAGTTCGGCCCAGCTAGGTCATTGGTTGCAAACGATTAGCGTATCATTGGCTTTTTTGACCCTTGCTCGGAGAAGTTCATGGGACTCGGCGGCATAAGCATTTGGCAGCTTCTGATTATTCTTGCCATTGTCGTTATGATTTTTGGCACAAAACGCTTGACGTCATTGGGTGGCGATCTCGGTGGTGCGTTGCGCAGTTTTCGCAAGGCAATGGACACCGACGATGAGAAAAACAATAAAACCGAAGCCACTGATGCAAAACAACTCGGTGATGAAACAGCGCCTGATGCTGACTTCGCTGAAAGCAAAGACAAAGATAAAGAAAAGCAAAATTGATGTGCTCGTGCCAGGCATTTTTATAGGCGTCACTTGAGATGTTCGATGTCGGCTTTTCAGAGCTCGTCCTGCTGTTCGTTATTGGGCTATTAATCCTTGGCCCGGAACGCCTGCCGCGGGTAGCGAGTCAGTTAGGGCGCTGGATTGGTCGCGCTCGACGCACTGCACACCAGCTGCGTATGCAGATTGAGCGCGAAATGACGATGAACGACATCATGCGCGATCAACGCGAGGCAAAGCGCGATGATGCAAAATCGACAATTCACAACCCAGATAAAACAGACGACGGCGAGCAAGACGCCGCCGCCGAATCCACGCATCACGATGCAGAGCCGGATCAACATGCGCAAGCAGTTAATGAGGTTCGCGATGCCGAGCATGCTGCAGAAGAAGCGGCAGACGCAGTTGTCGAGGCAGAGTCTGCCAAGCCGAAAATGCCCACCACCGCAGACGAGCAATCTTAGGCAGGCGCGTTTGCCCAAGTAACGAAAATGGCCCGCGACAACGAACACGTAGAAGAAGAATTAGCCGAAGGCACGTTGATATCGCATCTCGTCGAGTTGCGAACGCGACTTGTCTACATGGTCATGGCTATAGGCATTATATTTATTTGTTTGGTGCCGTTTGCGCAGGAGGTCTACACCTTTGTTGCCGAGCCGATGAGGCGCAGCTTGCCCGAAGGCCAGGAAATGATTGCGACGGGTGTGGCCACACCATTTCTGACGCCTTTCAAAACAACGCTCTTTGCAGCATTGTTTCTTGCAATGCCGGTCGTGCTGTACCAAATCTGGCGATTCGTCGCGCCGGGTTTATACAAAAACGAACAGCGCTTTGCCTTTCCGTTGGTCGTTTCCAGCATCGTTTTGTTTTACGCGGGCACGGCCTTCGCCTATATCGTCGTGTTTCCACTCGTATTTGAATTCTTTGCATTGGCCGTGCCGGAAGGCGTCGTGCAGGCGCCCGACATCAATCAGTATCTGGATTTTGTACTGACCATATTTTTCGCGTTTGGCCTGGCATTCGAAGTACCCATCGCGACCTTTATGCTTGTTTGGAGTCGGCTGACGACAGTCGAAGCGCTGGGCAAGATTCGAGCCTATGTGTTTCTCGGGGCCTTTGTCGCCGGCATGTTTTTGACGCCGCCGGATATCATTTCTCAGACGCTGTTGGCGATACCCATGTACCTGCTGTACGAAGGCGGGCTCATACTGTCACGTGTTCTACTGGCAGACCGCATCAAGAAAGACAAAGAAGACAAGGCAGCCGAAGAAGCCGCTGCCGACGACTAATGCAATGGCCGGCTCACACTCAAATTAGTATGTCTGCTCGCGGTAGGAGCTAAGCACCCTCGAATGAACACGGCTGATACATCTGGTGTTATTCCTCAGACGGAAGTGCTCGGTCATCCTCGGGGCTTGTGGACGCTTTTCCTCACTGAAATGTGGGAGCGCTTTAGCTACTACGGAATGCGAGCGTTGCTCGTACTGTTCATGGTTGAGAGCGTTCAAAATGGCGGCCTCGGATTTTCCGATGAGACTGCTACCGCCATCTATGGTTTGTATACGGCTGCTGTTTATCTCGTCTGCTTACCGGGCGGTTGGATTGCCGACCGATTGTGGGGTGCCCAACGCGCCTTGTGGGTAGGCGGTGTCATCATCATGGCTGGACATTTCGTGTTGGCCATCCCGGGCATTACTTCGTTCTTCGGTGGACTCCTGCTCGTCATTCTCGGCACAGGTCTGCTGAAGCCGAACATCAGCGCGACAGTTGGGGAGCTTTACCAGCCCGATGATGCGCGCCGCGATGGTGGCTTCACGATTTTTTATATGGGCATCAATATTGGTGCAGCCCTGGGGCCATTGATCTGCGGCATGTTGGCACAGCAGAACTGGCACTATGGTTTTGCCGCCGCCGGCGTCGGCATGTTGGTAGGCCTCATACAATTTAAATTTTCCCGCGCGCATCTGGGTACTGCCGGGCGATATACGGAAAAGCCCGTTACGCAACGATATGCGCGCAACGCGTGGCTCGTCGTCGGCTTTTGCGTTCTTGGAACGGCAATACTCTTTGTCGCTGGGATTTCAGGTTGGATTCAGTTCGATGCCCCGAGCTTGGCGCGAAGCACGGCCGTTGCCATCGTCGTCGCAATGGTCGCTTACTTTGTCTATGTGTTCGTTTTCGGCCGGTTGACGGCCGACGAGCGCAACCGGGTCATCGTTATTTTTGTGCTGGTCATTGCTTGCGCGCTGTTTTGGTCTGGCTTCGAACAAGCCGGCTCGTCGCTCAATCTATTTGCAGAGCGCTATACGCTGCGAGAATTCGGCTCGTTCGAAATACCTACAACCTGGTTCCAGTCGCTGAACCCCATTTTTATCATCTTGTTGGCGCCGCTTTACTCTATGTTCTGGGTAGCGCTTGCGCGGCGATTCATGGAGCCTGCTGCGCCGGCGAAATTTGCCTTCGGCCTGATCATCATGGGTCTTGGATTTGCCATCATGATCGGTGCGGCACAAATTGTTGCCGAAGGCGAGCAGGTACTGCCAACCTGGTTGTTCTTTACCTACCTTCTGCACACGATGGGCGAATTGGCGTTGAGCCCAGTCGGATTGAGCTCGATAACAAAACTGGCGCCGAAACGTTATGTCGGGCAAATGATGGGGATGTGGTTCATGTGCTCCGGTTTGGGTAATGTCATCGCAGGCGTCATTGCGGGAGAATTAACGGGCGATGATCTTGCATCCATCCCAGGCGTCTATACGCGTATTGTTTGGATCACCGTGGGGAGCGGGCTGCTGCTGATACTTTTTTCCAAGCCGCTCAAGCGCCTGATGGGTGGTGTTCGT
>JAHEEO010000236.1 GCA_024640665.1 Rhodospirillales bacterium
TTTAGTACCAGAAACAAGCATTAACACGGACGAGCGGTCGCAGCGAACTCGCGGGCAGCTGCTATTTCTGGCGGGCGGACTTGGTTGGCAAGATCATTTTGATGAACGTACCGTCATGGTTAAACGCCGTATGCTTATACACGCCGCCCAAATGCATGATGAAGCCGACAAAAACGGTGATTGCTGATGCCCGGTGCACGCTGTGGAATGTATCGCGCAAATCGAACCGTGGCTCAGCGGCGGCAGCGATCGAAAACCAATCGAATACGGCAATGTCGATGCCACTCGCCCAGGCCATTGCCGGCCCCGTGACCAGCATCAATCCCAAAGCCAGCAATATGACGTAGTGGGTCCATTTGCCCAGCTGGAAGAAGAAGCCCCGTTGACCGCTGTTCGGCCCCGGATGCCCCACCCAGACGCGCCAGATGATTCGGGCCCAGAGAAATATATAACAGGATATGCCGATAGAGGTATGCAGATTCAGCGCATCGAGCCGTGCTTGGCCCTCTAGCGTTGCAATGGAATTCCCGATGAACAGCAGCATCAATATAGCCACAGCCGTGATCCAGTGCAGCAGAATGGAAACCCATCCGTATCCGGTCTCAGTATCACTTAGCTGCATTGGAGATATTCAGTCCACTTCGTCACCGGGGCCAAAGATTACCCTATAGATCGCAAACGGGGTACTGTCTTGCGCAGATGCTCAACCGGCATCCTATCTGTACAATCCGCCGATCAACTGGCAACGAGTGAACCTGTCCGTGGCGCCGATCATTTCCATCAAGCAACTGCAAAAGACATATACCGGCGGGTTTCAGGCGATCAAAGGCGTCGATCTCGACATCAACCCCGGCGAGATCTTTGCATTATTGGGCCCCAATGGCGCAGGCAAGACGACGCTCATCAATATCGTCTGCGGAATCGTGCAGGCCACAGGCGGCAGCGTCACCGTTGACGGCCACGATATTAGCAAGAACTTTCGTGCTGCCCGACAGAGGATCGGACTGGTTCCACAAGAACTTACTACGGATGCTTTCGAGACGGTGTGGAACACCACCCGCTTCAGCCGCGGCCTCTTCGGTAAACCGCCCAGCCCCGCGCATATTGAAGCAACACTGAAATCCCTGTCGCTGTGGGACAAGAAAGATGCCAAGATCATGACACTGTCCGGCGGGATGAAGCGGCGCGTGTTAATTGCAAAAGCCCTTTCCCACGAACCGCAAATACTGTTCTTGGATGAGCCGACTGCCGGCGTCGACGTCGAACTCCGCAAAGGCATGTGGGACGTCGTCAGAAAACTTCGCGAATCCGGAGTCACCATCATTCTAACGACACATTACATCGAAGAGGCCGAGGAGATGGCCGACCGAGTTGGCGTGATAAACAATGGACAGATCATTTTGGTGCAGGAAAAACGCGCTTTGATGGCCCAACTGGGCAAGAAGGAACTCACACTGCAGTTGAGCGATAAATTGAGTGAGATTCCCTCGGCGCTGGCGGACGAGCAACTAACGCTCGCCAATGATGGCTTGAGCCTTACCTATACCTATGACACAAAGAGTGAGCGAACAGGCATTACCCAACTACTCGGCAAATTGAGCGAAAACGGCATTCGCTTTACGGACCTCGACACGACTCAGAGTTCACTCGAGGAAATCTTCGTCAACCTCGTCAAGAGACCGGCATGAACTGGTACGCAGTAAAATCCATTTATACGTTTGAAATGGCGCGTACTTGGCGCACAGTTTTGCAGAGCGTTATTGCGCCAGTCATCTCGACCGCACTGTATTTTGTCGTGTTTGGCAGCGCCATCGGTTCCAGAATGACCGACATCGACGGCATCGGTTACGGGTCTTTCATCGTGCCCGGTCTCGTCATGCTCTCGTTATTGACTCAAAGCGTCTCCAATGCGGCCTTCGGCATCTACTTCCCGCGTTTTTCCGGCACAATCTTCGAGGTTTTGTCGGCCCCAATTTCTTACATAGAGATCTTACTCGGATATGTGGGCGCGGCAGCGACGAAATCGATTCTGCTCGGATTGATAATTCTTGCTACAGCCACTTTGTTTGTCGAGCTACGAATTGCACATCCAATTTGGATGCTCATGTTCCTGGTTCTCACAGCCGTTACGTTCAGCTTGCTGGGTTTTATTATCGGGATATGGGCTGACAGCTTCGAGAAGTTGCAGATCGTTCCGCTGTTGATCGTTACTCCACTGACGTTTCTGGGCGGCAGCTTTTATTCCATCGACATGCTGCCGCCGGTTTGGCAGACCATCACTTTGTTCAATCCAGTCGTCTATTTGGTCAGCGGTTTTCGCTGGAGCTTTTTTGAGATTTCGGATGTCGCCGTTGGCATTAGCCTAGGCATGACGGCTGTGTTTATGATTATCTGTCTGTCAATCGTATGGTGGATCTTTAAGACCGGTTATCGGCTCAAGAACTGATGATCTGCTGCGGCGACGGCTCACTTTTCAATAACGACTGGATAACGATGTCAGCATGGACCTAGATTCGATTCGCGCTCGACTGGTCAATGAATTCAGGCAATTCATCGAGACCGAATACGTTATCGATGACACAGAAACGCAAAAGCCATTTGAATGCGACGGGCTGTCCATTTATCGCGGCATGCCGCTATTGGTTGTCCTGCCTGAAACCGTAGAACAAGTGCAGCGAATTATGCGCGCGTGTCACGCGGCCGGCGTGCCCGTTATTGCCCGTGGCGCCGGTACGGGGCTGTGCGCCGGCTCGACGCCCTCCCCTGAAGCCGTGCTGCTCTCGATGTCCCGTTTCGACAAGATTATCGAAATCGACCGGCTTGCGAGATCCGCCCGCGTCCAGCCCGGCGTTCGCAATCTAGCGATATCCGAAGCCGCTGCTGCATACGGCTTATTCTATGGACCCGACCCATCGTCTCAGATCGCTTGTTCGATCGGTGGCAACATTGCCGAAAATTCCGGCGGTGTGCACTGCCTGAAGTACGGCCTTACGGTACACAACGTTCTGGAAGTGCAGATGGTAGATGTCACCGGCGAGCTCGTCACGCTCGGCGGCGACAGTCTCGACAGCAGCGGTTTTGACCTGCTCGCTCTGGCGATCGGCTCAGAAGGCATGCTCGGTATCGTGACCGAAGTGCAGGTGAAGCTGCTGCCGACGC
This sequence comes from Rhodospirillales bacterium, assembly GCA_024640665.1. Lineage (GTDB taxonomy): Bacteria > Pseudomonadota > Gammaproteobacteria > Steroidobacterales > Rariloculaceae > JAHEEO01. The sequence continues at coordinate 3,160 of JAHEEO010000236.1, forward strand.
CAGAGGTGGCGCAAGTTATCTTGGCAGCGTTCGACAACGTGCAGGCTGCCGGCGATGCCGTCGGCGCAGTCATTGCAGCCGGCATTATTCCGGGCGGACTCGAGATGATGGACGGACTGGCAATACGCGCGGCCGAAGACTTTGCACAGGCAGGATACCCGCGTGACGCCGCTGCAATTTTGCTTTGCGAGATCGATGGCAGCCAAGCAGAAACGGAATCGAACTGCGAACGCGTGTCTACCATCTTCAAAGAATTGGGCGCCACCGAAATTCGTATTTCACAATCAGAAGCCGAACGCGCTTTGCTATGGAAAGGACGCAAATCCGCATTCCCGGCCGTCGGCCGGATTTCAGCAGACTACTACTGCATGGACGGCACTATTCCACGCGGCAAGCTCGCGCATGTGTTGACAGAAATGGAAACCATGTCTCAGCAATACGGCCTCAGTGTTGCCAATGTCTTTCATGCGGGTGACGGCAACCTGCACCCGCTGATCCTGTTCGACTCCAATCGGCCCGGCGATACAGAGAAAGCGGAAGAATTCGGCGGGCGCATACTCGAGCTATGCGTCGAAGTTGGCGGCTGCATAACAGGTGAACATGGCGTGGGCCTGGAGAAAATTCGACAGATGCCGGCGCAGTTCAGCGATGCCGAAGTTTCGCAATTTCATTCGGTCAAAGCAGCGTTTGACCCGCCAGGCCTTTTGAATCCCGGCAAAGGCATACCGCAGCTGCGCTATTGCCAGGAATACCGCAGCTTACGCAGCCAGCGCGACGCAAAAAGCAGCGGATGAGGTCTGTTACGAAATGAACGACCTTGCAGAACTGATCACAGCAAAAATCGCGACGGCAAAATTTACGCGCACACCGCTTAGAATTATCGGCGGCAACAGCAAGGCACATTTGGGTCGAGCTATTGTAGGCACACCGCTCGAAGTAGGCGGTCACAGCGGAATCGTAAGTTACGAACCGAAAGAGCTCGTCCTCACTGCGCGAGCCGGTACGCGAATACAAACAATCGAATCGACGCTGGCCGAAAACGACCAATTACTCGGTTTCGAACCGCCATCGTTTGGCGGCGCGGCAACTATCGGTGGCACATTGGCCACCAACTTATCGGGCCCCGCCCGCCCATGGCGCGGTTCTGTGCGAGACGCCGTCCTGGGCATTCGCCTAATCAATGGCATGGGTCAGCACCTTCGCTTTGGCGGCCAAGTCATAAAGAACGTGGCGGGCTTCGACGTTTCGCGTTTACAGGCAGGTTCGTTCGGCGCGCTCGGTGTTATTACCGAAGTGAGTCTGAAAGTCGTGCCCAAACCGCAAGCCGAGGTCACGCTGACGCAAGAATGTAATGCGATAACCGCGATAGAACAGATGAATACTCTCGCGGGCCAGCCCAGACCGCTGTCGGCGGCCGCATGGCTCGACGGGACTCTCTATCTGCGTCTGTCCGGAAACGAACAAGCGGTACGAGCCACTCGCAAGCAGTGGGGTGGAGATATTCTCGCTGACGGCAGCTCATTCTGGAGCGCGCTAAAAGAGCAAAATCACCCATTTTT
>JAHEEO010000237.1 GCA_024640665.1 Rhodospirillales bacterium
TCAATGCGACCGGGACGAAAGCGCTTCTGCTGAGCTGGGTGGGATTTTGTAACGCTTAATCTTCTCGGATAAGGTCGTGCGCCCAATCTGTAGGCGTCGCGCGGCATCTGCGACGACGCCTTCAGCGTCTTCCAGTGCGCGACGAATCAGCGAGACTTCGACTTTTTCGAGGTAGTCTTTTAGAGAAGTCGATTCGCCAGGCAACTCGAATTCCTCAGGGATTGCCCCAGCCTGACGTTTTTCCAGCAGCACTTCTGTATCTGACGAGCGCAGCGGGACGCCAGCGGTGTATCGGCTGGGCAGGTCGCAGATATCCACGTTGCCGCCTGGGTGAAGTACGCACAGGCGTTCAAGCAGGTTTGCCAGCTCGCGAATATTGCCGGGCCATTTGTACTGCTTGAGTACGCGCTGCGCGCCAAGTGTCAGCGTAATGCGGTCCAGGCCTTTGTTACGGCGATCATTCAAGATGCTTTCTGCCAGCAACGGCAGGTCATCGGCGCGCTCGCGCAGGGGTGGCAGCTCGATGGGGAAGACATTGAGGCGGTAAAAGAGATCTTCACGAAACTCTTTCGTCGTGATCGCCTGCTCCAAGTCGCGATGTGTCGCCGCCACAACTCGCACGTTGCAGGGTGTGCTGTGGTTGCTGCCAATCCGCTCAAAGACCCTTTCCTGCAACACGCGGAGCAGCTTCACTTGCATCGGCAGGCTCATGTCGCCAATTTCATCGAGAAAAATGGTGCCGCCTTCAGCCGCTTCAAAACGGCCGATCCGGGTTGCATAGGCGCCGGTGAACGCGCCTTTCTCATGTCCGAATAGTTCGCTCTCCAGCAAGTCGGCCGGAATCGCGCCGCAATTCACCGGCACGAAGGGCTGATCAGCTCGGTCTGCTAAGTCGTGAAGATATCGGGCAGCCCACTCTTTACCTGTCCCAGATTCCCCTGTAATCAATACGTTAGAGTCAAAACTTGCAACTTGTTCTAGAAGTTTTCTAGCCTGTTTGATCTTGGTGCTCGTCCCAGTGGGATAGTAGCGGTAGCCGCTACCCTCTACCGCCGAAAGCTTGGCTGATTCGATTCTCGGTAAGTTCGAACGGGCTCTGCGTTCTTGCGTTACGATTTCTGAATCATTGTCCTGTGGGCTATTCATTAACTATCCCCTGTTATTGCTGCGACTTATCAGTCACTTGGCAAAGAAAGTTTCGTTAGCACGTCAAAATATTGTCGTTAGTGTCTGCAACTAACGATTTTCTGTCAACATAATGTGGCTCAAACCCGGGCGTAGTTCACACTTTGGCGCCCACCATTGGCTGCGGCATCGCTCAAGTTCGACAGAAAAATGACGATAATGGGTGCATGGAAAGCGGTGGAAGAGACTACTACGCGTTGCTGCACGTTGATCGCAACGCGCCGGTGGAAGTCATTCGCGCCAGCTATCGTGCTTTGATGCAGCAACTTCGCGGCCATCCCGATCTCGGTGGCGATCATGAAACTGCGGCATTGCTGAATGCGGCTTATGCCGTGCTAAAGCACCCAAAGTCGCGTGCTGCCTATGATGCGGAACTCGCATTCGAAGCTGAGCGCCGGCAGGATCCCCGGCACCCGCATAGTCACCAAGCAGCTGCGGCTGACGAGTCTCCTTCAAGACGCTGGGCCGAGCCTCCGGAATCTTCTTTGTCAGATACGGCAGCTTGGGCATTCAATAGCTCCGCTGCCGTGTTGGCGGATCCCTGCGTTTTTTGCGGACTCGGTTCCGGCACGAACGCAGGTGACGCGAACGGCATTTGTGTCCGCTGCAGAAGCCCGCTGAGCCTGGTGCCGCGGCAGCCCGGCTCAATTGACTCCAAGCGCTCGGTTCACCGCGTCGCCAAGAATGCGCGCCTAAAGGTCTATTCGCACTGGCAAGACCGGCAAGCAAAAGACGGCATTTACATGGATTTATCGCTGACTGGACTGCGGTTTGCGTTACCGGAGCGGCTCGACCCACAGCAATTGATAAGAGTCGAAAGTGCGATTTGTGGTGGCGTCGCGCGAGTTGCTCACTGCGTTCCAATAGAAAACTCGCACAATTACATCGTTGGCGCCGAGTTTCTGACGGTGCAGTTTAAGCAGCAGCGTGGGTCCCTATTGTCAGTTCCGGCGTAGACCGCGCGGGGCGATTGGCCGAGAGCCAAACTCAAGACACCGGCGACTTTGCCGCCTTGGTTGTTTGGCTCAAGCGGAGCGCAGCGTAGTGCTGGGGCGGGTGTTGGTCGTTCGTTTACCGTTGGTGCCGTATGCAGTCGCTGGTCCAACGTCGCCTCGTACCAAGCGCAGCAGTCTATCGACGTGTTGCTGCTGCGCGTTCAATAACGACGCATTAGCCATATTGTGTACCTTGCAGCGGTTTAGAATTTCCTTAAGAACATCGGTTTGCTTGAGCGATAGCTCGGTACTAAGCGCTTGGCGCTGTGCTTCGAGATCGCGCAGCTGCTCCAAGACTGCCGTCTTGTGCTCCGCGGCAGCTAACAGCAATTCGGGATCACGCGAGCGCAGGGCCTCTTCTTCGGTGGTCAGGATCGTGTCAATTTCGCTGAGTGCCGCAACCTGTGCGCTGATGATCTCGTTGATGGGTCTAGTGGGTGACGACATGAGCTATTGAACCTTCGTTTACTAGCTTAAAGCCTGTTCGAGCTGAATCAGTCGTTGTGCAACGAGTTCGAAGTCGATCTTGTACTCGCCGGATTCGATCATTTCTCGAAGCTGCGCGACGCGTGCTTGGTCGACGTCTGGCAGTTCACCGATACGGGCTTCAATACTCTTCAGCCGGGTTGCTGACGCAGTCAGGCTGACTTCATCGCCGCGGACTGATTCCTGTGACGGCGCAGCGGAATTGGTGCCTTTCGACTTATCGGACGATTGAGCGCCGGCCGGTTTCGTCTCCGTGCTGGGTCTATGGAACCCGCCTATCTTTTCTGTCATGGACTTATGCCTTCCTCAGCCAGATATAAGAATGCTTACACGTTATCGGCAGAACTGCATCGAAATTTAGCCAGTTTTTCGATTTATTTGAGTAAAACCTCAACAACGCGCGGGGATCGCACGATTGCCTGAACCCGTCTTTTTGAGGAATTGTTAATAATATCAATGATTTCTCCGATCGCTCCGGCCTCGAGTGCTGTGCCGGTCATTGCGACGGATATTGTGCTTGAGGCCGCTGTCACCGTTACTATTTGGCCACGCTTTATGGCAGGCGGTATTTGCAGCAAGTTTGGTGTCACGGTCGCGCCTTGCTGCAGCGGCCGTTTCAGTTTCTGTCCGATCACAAACTTTGGATCGCGGACATAGCCACGACTCAGCTTGCCGAGTTCCCGCTCCTCAATATACAAATCACCTTCGGCGAGCACTGTTTCGCGGGCCAGCGGTCGCGCTGCGACGACTACCGGTGCAAATACTTGGAGCTGCACCGGTACATATATCTTCCATGATTGCGGCGACGGGCAGCCAACTTCGACCGTGAGTCTGCTGGTCTGATTACCTTTGTACGGCGTCTCGGTCATTAGGCTGCTTGAGCAGGAGGGCAGGCGTAATCGCTGATCGAGTGGATTGGCGACAACAGTTGCACGCGTGGATCCTTCGATGGCCGTGCTGCGGCGCACGTGCTCCTCAGCTGCGTGGCGAATGGAGTCGTGGCTTTGCCAGTCTTGCTGTTCCGCCGCCATGCCGGAGTTAAGTATCGATGCCATCAATAAGCTCGAGTAAGCGCAAATTCGTAGCTTTAATTTCATGCGTCTCGTCTTGCAAATAGTGTGCCGAGTATCCAGGCAAGAACTGTAACGCCAGCATTTGTCAGGGCCTCGCACCATTTGCTGCTGCGCGAATGCCGGTCAGCGTGATCACTCGCGGCAAACGGTTGCCGCTTTGCCGCCGCTTAAGCCCGGCGGGCGGAAAGATGTGTCCGCATCGGTTTCGGAAAATGGCGTAGCAGCGCGCGATTCTCTGTTGGCACGTCTCTTGCTTCATCGTACTCACGTTATGAAGCGGCAATTCGGATATGGCACCTAATTTGGATCAAGTTTTCGCACCGCACCTGCGGGCCCTGCAAATCGGCAACCAGCGGATGGAACTGCTTGCAGCAAATATCGCAAACGCAGATACGCCCGGATTTCTGGCTCGCGATCTGGATTTTCGGGACGCCATGCAGCTTGCACAAGGTAGTGGCGATATGGGTGGCGGCTTGGGCGTTAAATCGACGCACAAGAACCACCTGGCCACACAGATGGATGGCGGTCGCGCCGAAGCGTTGTACCGGACATCCGTTCAGCCTTCGCTCGATGGGAACACGGTTGATACGGAACGCGAGAGCGCTGCCGTTGCAGAAACCGCAGTGCGCTATGAGGCTGCATTGATGTTCTTCAATAGCAAGATTCGCGGGCTACGCACTGCGATAACTGGAGGAAGTTAACGGTGGCACTGTTTAGTATTTTTGAAATTGCTGGCTCGTCAATGAGCGCTCAATCCGTGAGGTTGAATGCGACTGCCAGCAACCTTGCAAACGCGACGAACGTGGCCGGAACCGCCGACGCGGCTTATCGAGGCAAGCACCCGGTGTTCGAAACGATCCTGAATGACTTGGATAACGAAGCAAGCGCCGGGGTATCGGTGCGGCAGGTGATTGAAAGCCAGGTAGAGCCGCCCCGGATATATGAGCCTGGACATCCGCTGGCGGATCCCG
>JAHEEO010000238.1 GCA_024640665.1 Rhodospirillales bacterium
CAAAAAGTATCAGTATTGGCACCCCCAGCACGTACACCGGTACGAACGTAATTGGATGCCAGTTCGCCTCAGCCGCACGCTGATGCAGCAATGCCAGCAATTGCAATGCAAACCCGCATATAGCGATGCCACACAAATTGTGGATTACCGCATTTTCAAATGCCAGCGCACCAATAACAATCAATACGCCAGGCAAGCCCAAGACGTAACCCAGTCGCAGTTGCCGAAATTCAACAGCCAACCGGCGATCGTTTCGCGCAATGCCCAGCGCCCAATAAGCAATTGCCATTATTACCAGCAGCCTCACGAGCAGCTCAACGGCAATGGCGCCAATTAGACGCGGTCGCTTTGCCTCCATTGCAGCCAGCTCGACTTCTGAACGGCCTTGGCTGCGCAGCAGTTCGAGGGCTTGCGAAAATACCTCGTCGAGCAGCACGCTCGTCGTCGGCCCAAACATTGAATACAACAGCACCGCTGCGTAAGCCAACAATAACAAGGCTTGAATCGACAAGCCAAAATTTCGCGCGACGCGAAATATAGCGCCGATCAGCAAGCCAAACGCTATCGCGGAACAACCGTCAATAACCATCGGTGGCCCGCCACCGGCCAGCAAGGCAATGACGGCAACAGCAAGCGCCGCTATCAGTGCATCGCCTATCGCCGTTACCGGACCGCGATAAGCCATCTGCAATGCCATCACAGCAGCCGTAACGAACGACAAGCTGGGCGCAAACACGACCGCAACGGCAATTACCGCAAACCGCCGTGAAACAACCCACTGAATGAGTTCTTTCATCTCAAGCCACTGCGCTACCGGCTGACGCGCACCTCAAGGCGCGCGCATATCCAGCTCAGTGTTGATCGGTATAGGGCAACAACGCCAAAAACCGCGCACGTTTGACAGCAGTTGCCAATTGGCGCTGGTACGGCGCCCGGGTGCCGGTAATCCGGCTCGGGACAATCTTGCCTGTCTCGGTAACGTAGGCCTTTAAAGTCGCAAGATCTTTATAGTCGATCTCGGTAATGCCCTCTGCAGTGAACTTACAGAATTTCTTACGCCGAAAATAACGTGCCATCTCGATCTTCTCCTATTCGCTCGCAGGCGCTGCGGGGTCTTTCGACTCATCCGGAGCTTCGTCTGCACCTTCTGGCGCAGCCTCAGATTCAGCAGGGCTCGCTTCAACTTCTGCACTCGGTGCTTCATCTGCTTCTGCTGCCGGTGTCGTGGCGTCATCAGCAGGCTCGCTCGCTTCATCTGCAGCCGGTCGAGCTGGCGGCGGACTTGCCGAGCGCGATGCAGATGCCGACTCCCGGGCCTCTTCCTCGGCGCGTTCTTTAGCCATGATGGAAGGCTCGGTGATGGCCTTGTCACGACGTATTACAAGGTGCCTCAATACCGCATCGCTGAACCGAAACGCGCCGACGAGTTCGTCTAAAGCGGATTGCTCACACTCGATATTCATCAATAGGTAATGTGCTTTGTGCACCTTGTTGATCGCATGCGCCAGTTGACGCCGGCCCCAGTCTTCTTCGCGGTGAACGACGCCATTAGAGCCATCAATCATGGCTCGGTAGCGTTCCATCATCGCAGGAACCTGCTCGCTCTGGTCCGGATGGACCAAGAACACGACTTCGTAGTGTCTCATTGTGCTCCCTTCGGGTTTAAAGCCTCCCAATACTGTTGGTGAGGCAAGGAGGTGGTTGTAGCCGCGCCACCGGGCAAAAGCCAAGTGCTTTGCGGAGGCGCGCCATGCTACGCGAGCCGAAGGCTCAGCTCAAGCCTGACGCAATGACTCGAAGAGCACGATGCCCGCCGTGACTGACACATTCAGGCTCTCGACACTGCCCCGCATCGGGATTGCGAACAAAGCATCACAATGCTCGCGAGTGAGCCGCCTCAAGCCGCTGCCCTCACTGCCGAGCACAATGGCCACCGGCGTCTGTAATTTGGTTGCATAGAGCGATTGCTCGGCCTGGCCGTCGGCACCGACGATCCAGACCCCGGCATCTTTGAGCCAACGCAGCACTCTGGCCAGATTCGTCACCTGCACCACCGGCACCGTTTCAGCGGCGCCGGCGGCGGCTTTTACCGCAACCGGCGTCAGCGAGGCCGACCGGTCCTTAGGCACCACGACCGCATCAACGCCGGCAGCATCGGCCGAGCGCAGACACGCGCCGAGATTGCGCGGGTCTTCGACTTGATCGAGTATCAGCAGGCGCAGCGCGTTGCCACGGTGCACGACCATTTCCTCGAATTCAACTAAGGTTAATGGCTTAACTGGTTGTATTTCTAATACTATTCCTTGGTGCGTCCCGCCCCCGGAAATATCATCCAATGCGTTTCGGGGCAGCCGCTCGACGGGAAGATTCAGCGCTTCCAGTGCCGCCACGATACCGGCGAGATTGCCTTTATGGTGCCCATCCAATACCAACGCTCGCCGGATACTCGTTGGCCGTTTTTCGATGGCTGCGCTGGCGGCATGCAGCCCGTGGATATGCGGCCCGCCGGCTGGCGAACCGCGGTCATCCGAACCCCGTGCCTTCGAGCCACGCAGCTTCGAACCACTCTGGGAGGAACGCTCAGCGTGGCCGGCACCGTCAGCCGTCCGCCGTGATTGACGGCGGCGCTTAGCCACCGCGTTTGCGCCGGCGCTTACGCTGCTTGGCGGCACCGGGTTCCGCAACTGGCTCGGGAGACTCCTTACTGACTGTTTCCAACGCAAAATCGATCTTGCGCTCCTCGAGATTTACGCCGGCCAACGTCACTCGCAGCGAGTCCATCAACGCATAACGATGCCCGGTACGCTCCCCTACCAGCGCAGCACCGGAGGGATCTCGATGGTAATAGTCACGCGGCAGCGCCGACACATGCACGAGACCGTCCACGCCGAATTCCGGCAGCCGCACGAACAGGCCAAAGGCCATCACGCTGCTGACGACAGCATCGAACGATTCCCCAACACGCTCGCGCATAAATACGCATTTGAGCTGCTCTTCGACATCCCAAACGGCCTCGTCGGCGCGGCGCTCGGTGCGCGAGGTCTGCTCGCCCAAGCGGGTCATTTCCGCCATGTTGTAGGTGAAACCCTTGAATGAGTTGTGCTCGATCAGCCATTTGAGCGCGCGGTGGACCAACAGGTCCGGATAGCGCCGAATGGGCGACGTAAAATGCGCATAGCTATCCAGCGCCAAACCGAAGTGGCCCACGTTTTTGGGCTGATAGACCGCCTGATTCATCGAGCGCAGTACCATGGTTTTTATGAGTTCAGCCTCTGGGCGATCCGCAAAGGCATCCAGAATGCGGGCAAAATCTTTCGGCTGAACATTGTCGGGCGGCGGCAGCTTAAGATCGAAGGTGCGCAGGAACGGAAACAATTCCTCGATCTTGTCGGGGTTCGGCCCGTCATGCACGCGGAACAGGGTTGGAATACGCGCTTTGGACAGGCGCTTTGCGGCCTCGACGTTTGCGGCAATCATGCACTCTTCGATAATGCGATGCGATTCGAGCCGCTCGACTGACTGAACCCGCGCTACTTGGCCGTCTTTACCCAAAATGATTTTGGTTTCGGCAAATTCGAAATCGATGGCGCCGCGGCCTCGCCGGGCCCTGGCAAACGCTTTGTAGACGCCATGCAGCGGCGCCAACACCTCGGCAATTTCTCGATCGGCACTTGATTCGGCTTGCTCGGAGAGCAGGCGCCAGGCTTGCGAATAAGTCAGCCTCGCGCTGGAACGCATCAGGCCATTGTAGAATTTGGAACGAGTTACGCTGCCTTTGGCGGAAACCTGCATCTCGCAGACCATGCACAGCCGATCGACTTTGGGGTTCAGCGAACACAAGCCGTTTGACAATGCCTCCGGCAACATCGGCACGACCCGATCCGGGAAGTAGACAGATGTGCCGCGCAACTGCGCTTCGCCATCCAGCGCGGAATCTGGCGTCACGTAATGAGCGACGTCGGCAATGGCAACGATGAGCCGCCACCCGGTGCCCTGCTTTTCGGCGAAAACCGCATCATCGAAGTCGCGCGCGTCGGCACCGTCGATGGTGACCAGCGGCAGCGAGCGCAGGTCTTCCCGGTTGCGCTTGGCCGCGGCCGGCACGCTACTCGGCACAGCCTGCGCCTCCGTAGTGACAGATTCCGGCCACTGGTCGGGGATACCGTGCGCGAGGATGGCGACGTTGGTTTCAATGCCTAGATCGCCGGTGCGGCCGACGACTTCGACAACCTTGCCGATAGCGGGTCCGCGTTGCGTCGGGTATTCCAGCACCTCGACGCGCACGGTCTCGCCCGGCTTGGCTTTGCTGCGGTGACCGCGCCCAATCAAGATTTCCACAGCGAGCTTGCCCGATTCGATAACGAAGTCGACGCCACGCTCACGATGCAGGATGCCCACCACCTCAGTGCGCGCGCGCTGGAGCACTTCGACCACATGCCCTTCCCGACCGCGCTTATTGGTGGAGATCCGAATCGCAACGCGGTCGCCGTTCCACAGCGGGCGCATCTCGCGCGCAGACAGGTAAATATCGTCGCTCGAATCATCTGGCCGGAGAAAACCAAAGCCATCTTTGTGCGCAAGTACAACACCAGATATCAGATCGAGATGACCCGTTAAGCCGTATTCACGCGCCCGGTTACGGATGATCTGACCGTCGCGCACCATAGCTCTGAGCCGGTTTTCGATGGCCCGCCG
>JAHEEO010000038.1 GCA_024640665.1 Rhodospirillales bacterium
CGAATGGATTGAGTGATAAAAACGGCTCACGCTTGTGCTCGCCGGCATACATGTCGATATCTACGCGCTCGAAGTCCTGCTCGATGATCGACAAGAATAGGCGCAGCTTATACGCATTGATTGACTGCATAGTCGCATGAATCCGCAGCATGTCAGCTCCCTACATTTGTTCAGCTAGAAATGCATTGTAGCCATGCGAGCTACTAGTAGCAGCTGCTGCGAAATCGATCTCTGCTACTGCCCGGCAGCGAGAAAGTCCCGTCCGGGATCCGTCAGCGTTGATCCAGACTCGTTCTTTTCCGGATCAACATGCCGGTCGAGCAGTCGCAATTCGCGCAGGTTGTCGAGAATTTCAACAACCTGCATTCGCGGCACGCCGGTGGCCCGGACCAGATCACTTAGCGCCAGGGCCGACATACGCTCAACGTGCGCATGCGCTTTGAGCACGCGCAACTCTTCCGCATTCAGTTTTGGCCGGTTATCTGTACGCTGAAAGAGCTTCAAAATCTGCTTACGCTTTCGCTGCGAGAACTCTTTGGTAAGCCGAGAAATGATGAGAATCCGCGTATAGCAACGTGTGAGACCACCCCGAATGAACTGTGTCAATGCCCGGTCAGCGACCGCAAACCAGTGAGAGGTAGTCAGCAGAAATACGCCGAAGGCGAGCCAAACAAAAACAGACAGCAACGCAGCTATCGTGCTGCCGAAATGCGAGGCATTGACTTCCAGAAAACTGCTGAAACCGGGTGCATAACGCAGCGCGCCCCAGATCAGCAAGTCGCCAGGCAAAAAGAACAAATGATGCAGCCATAGGCCAACGTCCGACACCGTAAAGCCGCCGTCGTTGTTCACATCCCACTCTAGCGGATGCCAGGGCATTGCTGTTCGGTCGTCCATGAATATCCTGTCAGCCTGTCCAGGCTCCGTCAGGCTGAGAGGCAATTATGCCCCCTCTGCGACGGGTGCCGCGATGAAACACTTCACACGTCGACACTTTGATAGCTCTATAATGCGCGTCTTTTGCCAGCACGGCGCAGCCATGTCCTCCATCGAACGCTTACGCAACATCGCTATCATCGCCCATGTCGATCATGGCAAAACCACGTTGGTGGACAGGCTCCTGCAGCAATCCGGCACGCTCGATGCCAGGGCGGCCGCACCAGACCGGGTTATGGACTCAGGGGATCTCGAGCGCGAGCGCGGGATCACGATCCTCGCCAAAAACACCGCTATCAGCTGGAATGGCTGGCGGATAAACATCGTGGACACGCCCGGCCATGCCGATTTCGGCGGCGAGGTCGAGCGCGTGTTGTCCATGGTCGATGGTGTGCTATTGCTTGTAGACGCCGTCGAAGGCCCGATGCCGCAGACACGATTCGTTACCCAGAAAGCGTTTCAGCAGGGTTTTGTGCCCTTGGTTGTTATAAACAAAATCGATCGTGACGGCGCTAGGCCGGATTGGGTGCTCGACCAAACGTTTGAATTATTTGATCGACTCGGCGCGAATGACGAGCAGCTTGATTTTCCGGTAATTTACGCATCAGCGCTCAATGGCTTCGCTACGACCGATGCCGCAACTCCTACAACAGATATGACGGCACTTCTGGAAGCCATCATCGCGCATGTTCCGGCACCGAACGTCGAGCTCGATGGCCCGCTGCAAGTTCAAGTTTCCAGCCTCGACTACAACACTTATGTCGGTTCTCTCGGCATTGGGCGCATATCCCGGGGCAAGCTCAGCGCCAACTCTCCAGTATGCGTCGTCCACCCGGACGGCAGCAAAGTAAACGCGCAGATCATGGAACTCTATGGGTTCCAAGGACTGCATCGAGAATCGATTCAAACCGCACAGGCTGGCGACATCATCGTGTTTAGCGGCATAGAATCGCTTTCTATATCCGATACGATCTGCGACCGCGATGCGCCAGACCCACTACCAGCGCTGAAGGTCGACGAACCGACGATTAGCATGACTTTTCAAGTCAACAAATCGCCATTCGCCGGGAAGGAAGGAAAATTTATTACCAGCCGTCAAATCCGTGCACGGCTGGATCAGGAACTAAAGCGCAACGTCGCATTACGCGTAGAAGAAACCAGCGATCCCGACAAATTCAGGGTTTCAGGTCGCGGCGAGCTGCACCTCGCAATTCTGATCGAGACCATGCGGCGAGAAGGTTATGAACTCGCTGTGTCACGGCCCACAGTAATATACAAGCTGGTGGACGGCGAGCAACTGGAGCCGTGGGAAAGGCTGACAGTCGACTTCGGCGAAGACTATCAAGGCGCCGTCATGTCCAGGCTTGCCGAACGCAAAGGCAAGCTGGAGAACATAACGCCGGACGGTCGCGGCAGAGTTCGACTCGAATACTCAATCCCGGCTCGCGGACTAATAGGATTTCGGACCGAATACCTAACCTGCACTGCCGGAACAGGCTTGATCTACCATACTTTCGAGGAATATCAGCCGCGTGCGCCTGCAGAAATTGCGCGCCGTTCCAATGGCGTTTTGGTCTCCATGGTCGCCGGCAAATCACTCGCCTATTCGCTCTTCACTCTTCAAGAGCGCGGATCTTTGTTTATTGATCCCGGCACCGAGGTCTATGAAGGGATGATCATAGGCATTCATAGCAGACACAACGACTTGACGGTTAATCCCACTAAAGGCAAGCAACTGACTAACATTCGGGCTGCCGGTACTGATGAGAATCTGTTGCTGACGCCACCGATAAAACATTCGCTGGAGCAGGCTCTGGAGTTCATCGATGACGACGAACTTGTCGAAATTACTCCTGCGAGCATCCGCCTGCGCAAAATGCACCTGAAAGAAACCGACAGAAAACGGCATTCTCGTGCCGTCGCGGCCGAAAACACGGCCTAATGATCAGCCTTGCTGCAATTTGCGGGAACGCCGCACGGCAGATCGTGTCAAACTGAGCTTTGCGGATCCATGCTGTGTGCTGTGTTGCCATGAGTTGGTCGTCGCTTGTCAGAAACGCATTCGTGCTCATCGCGACCGCGCTTACGACCCTAACGGCATTTTCACAAGAACCAGTCGTCGAAGGCAGCCGCGAAAAATCTGTTCAGATTCCCAAGACCGAAAGCCCCCCCATCATTGACGGCGTTCTTGACGACTCAGCATGGCGCGACGCAGCCATCGTCGACGACCTTCACGAAATTCAGCCGACCGAGTATGCACCCGCATCTGAGCGGACGGTCATCTACCTGACATACGGCATGGACGCGCTATATATCGGCGCCATGCTCTACGATTCGGACCCCAGCGCAATCACCGATCGGATCCTTCGCCAGGGGCAACAAGTCTTCGGTGACGACTGGTTTTCGGTGATGATAGACCCGTTCCATGACCGCCGCAGTGGCTATCGATTTTTGACTAACCCAAATGGCATTCGGCAGGAAGGGCTTTATCAAAATATCAGCGACACTCAGTGGGAGTGGCAAGGTATTTGGGAAGTCGCATCCAGCAAGACTGACGAAGGCTGGATCACCGAAATCGCTATTCCCTTCAAGTCAATCTCATTCGACCCAAACAACGACACTTGGGGCATCAATTTTCGGCGCGCTGTGGCCAGACGGGACGAGCGTATGGGCTGGGTTTCGCGAAACCGGAACACTGACCCGAGCACATCGGGCATCGCAGTTGGTTTTGCGGGCTTACAGCAAGGCGTGGGTCTCGACATTATCCCCTCAGCCAGTCTTAGAAACACACGAACAATTCCGTCACCCGAAGCTCGCATAGACGCTGGTCAACAGGTGCCGCCGGTCGTATTAAACACGCGGAGCGATTCAGAATTCGAGCCGTCTATCGACGTGTTCTATAAATTGCTGCCGGGCATGACCGCCGCGTTAACCGTAAACACCGACTTCTCTGCAACAGAAGTAGATGATCGCCAAGTAAACCTCACGCGCTTTGGATTATTTTTTCCCGAAAAACGCGATTTCTTCCTACAGGATGCGGACATTTTCGAATTTGGCAACATAGATGAGAACGGCCGCCCATTTTTTTCTCGACGCATTGGCTTATCCGGCTCTGGAGAACCTGTTGATCTTGAAGTTGGCGGAAAAATTAGCGGCCGCATCGGCCGTTTCAATGTCGGCGCGCTCGCTATCAGACAAGACAAATTCTCAACGACTAACGCCGACAATGCCATCGTCGCTCGCGTTTCGGCAAACTTGCTGAGGGAGTCGAACATTGGCTTCATTGCGACCGAAGGCGATCCGCAATCGAATATCGACAATTCGGTCAGCGGCCTCGATTTCAATTATCGCAACTCCAGGTTACCAGGCGGGAAATTGGTAGAGACCAATGCGTGGTATCAGCAAAGCGATACGCCGGGGCTTCAAAACGACAACAAAGCCTATGGTCTGCGTATTGCCAGCCCAAACGCCACAGGATTTAGGGGCGGCGTTCGCTTCACTCGGATCGAACAGAACTTCGATCCAGCGCTCGGGTTCGTAAATCGACGCGGCATCGAACAGCTGAATATGAGCGTGCAGTTTAGGGCACGGCCGCGCCAGGGCTACCTGCGCTCGATTCTTGGCGGCTTTAACGGTGAGCGCGTCGAACGAATCTTGCATGGCGCACTCGAATCGCAATTTCTGCGACTTCGCTTGCTCGAAATCGAGAATCGCCAAGGCGATGAACTACAACTCCATCACCGCATGAACGAAGAAGTGCTGTTTGGAGAATTCGAGATTTCGGAAGGCATCACCATACCAATCGGCGCATATTCGTTTAACGACATCCGCATGGAATTATCGACAGCAGATCAACGCCGTGTTTGGGGCAGCCTGAATACTAGATCTGGCGATTTCTACACTGGCACTCGAGATGAGATTACGGCATCAGTTTCATGGCGGCCGTCTGGTCGCTTGTTAACTTCAATAAGCTATGCCTATAACGACATTGATTTACGTGAAGGCGAATTCGAGACCCGCCTCGCCCGATTTCGCACTGAAGTCGCCTTCTCATCAACGCTAAGCTGGGTCACGTTTATCCAGTATGACAATATCTCTGAAACAATCGGTATCAACAGCCGCGTTCACTGGATCCCAGAAGCCGGACGCGAAGCCTTCTTGGTGCTTAACCATAATGTGCAGGACTTCGACGACGGCAAAGACAATAATTTCCGTTCAGCGTTCTCTGAAGCCGCGCTGAAGTTCAGCTATACATTTCGATTCTGAGCCAGTTCATTCGAAGCGCCGCCTGCTGCAAGCAGTGGTATCCTACGTACAGGTATGACTCGCACGGGGAAGCAATGAGTCGACGAATCTGCATATCCGGTTGTCTTGCAGCCGTGATCGTGAGCTTCGCGCACTATGCGGACGCATCTGAGATCGCGCTTTGTACGGATTTGGGCACTGTGGTTATAGAACTTGACGAAGCAGCAGCCCCACTCCACGCCGCAAATTTTCTGAACTATGCCCAACGCGGTCACTACAACGGTACAGTTTTCCATAGGGTCATCCCTGACTTTATGGCTCAGGCAGGCGGTTATGATCGCCAACTGCGAGCGCGCATAGCCGATACCGCCGTCGAAAACGAGTCGAAGAACGGCCTTTCAAATTCCCGCGGAACAGTCGCAGCAGCGCGTACCGCAGAGCCGCACTCTGCTGCCGCGCAGTTCTTCATTAACTTGGTTGACAACTCACAATTGGACGGCAGCCCTAATAGTTGGGGCTATACCGTGTTTGGCACAGTGACCGAAGGCATGGAAATTATCGATGCCATCGCTGAACTGCCCACCCACGGCAGCGGGCCGTTCCCGACCGACGTGCCCGACCCGCTCGTAAGAATCGTATCTGCGAGTGCGCGCGACAAAGCAATCCTCGACAACGTTGACGGTCCCGATCTGCAAGCCGCGCTGCTCGCGAGAATAGACGCAGCTCGAGAGATGAACGACACCGATGCGACGCTGGAATGGATCTCACACTACCGATCGACCTGTGCGCCGGTCGGTGAAGACTTGCTGGTTGAGGAAGCCCGCAGCGCGATCAACGTCGAAGAACCCCTGCGGGCCCAATACGCGCTCGAGGAATATTTTGCATCTGTATCGGATACGCATCGACTCTATGCGCAAGCGCGAGAGCTTTACTCTGCAATCGATCCAAACCAACAGAGTTTGGGTGCCAGTCCTTTTAGCCAATGCTCGGCACCAAGCACGCCGGAAGTGCCCGATGGCACTCGCGATTCATTGGACATCATGATTCGCGGACAAACTGCTGTGCAAGATTTCATGCGTGCAAGCACTGCTTATTTGGAATGCTTGGATGAACTAATTGACGCAGGCGATACCACATCACAACAACTTACCATTGATGAATACAATCGTGTGGTTGACTTGACTCAAACACTTGGCGATGAGTTCAATCAGCAGGTCCGTGCTTACCGCGCGCGTCAGTAAAGTCCTGAAATTTCAATAACGGAGATCGGCGACATAAATTGAACACATCCATCGGACATCGCATCGATGCGGACATCGTCCTTGGGGGAAACCGGTTCTTACCGATATTCAACCCGGCTACTGGCGACGTGATTAACCAAGCACCGGCTGCAGATTCGGAAATCGTGAATGCTGCAGTTCGCTCTGCCGAACGGGCTTTTGTCTCCTGGAGCGAGACATCGGCGCTGAAGCGTGCGCGCGTATTTTTTAAGTTCAAGAGCTTATTAGAAGCCAACATCGACGAGTTGGCGCTAATAATTACGACAGAGCACGGCAAAGTGCTAAGCGATGCTAAAGGCGAAATAATGCGCGGGCTTGAAGTCGTCGAATTTGCCTGCGGCATCCCGCAATTACTGAAAGGACAACATAGCGACAATATTGGCGGGGGCATAGATAACTGGTCGTTACGACAACCCATTGGAGTCTGCGCCGGAATTACACCATTCAATTTTCCCGCGATGGTACCGATGTGGATGTTTCCGATGGCTATAGCCTGCGGCAATACCTTCATCCTCAAACCCAGCGAACGCGATCCCAGTGCGTCTTTGTTCATGGCGCAATTGCTGGATGATGCGGGATTACCCCCGGGCGTCTTAAATATCGTCACCGGTGATCGGGAAGCGGTCGGAGAAATTTTGGCGCACCCATCCATCGCGGCCGTGAGCTTTGTCGGCTCAACACCGATTGCCGAGCATATCTATAAGACATGTGCGAGCCATGGAAAACGCGTCCAAGCCCTCGGCGGTGCGAAGAACCATCTTGTCGTAATGCCAGATGCCAACCTTGACCAAGCCGCCGATGGCCTTGTCGGTGCTGGATACGGATCCGCCGGCGAACGCTGTATGGCAATTTCGGTGGCAGTTGCAGTGGGCGACACGGCCGATGCCTTGGTTGACAAACTCATCCAGAGAATTGGCAAGTTAAAGGTTGGCGATGGCACGGACCCGGCAGCGCAGATGGGCCCTTTGATTACAGCGGAGCACCGTCTGCGGGTGCTCGACTATGTCGAAGCCGGAATTGATTCGGGCGCCAAACTGGTCGTCGACGGCCGCAATCTGCACGTTACTTCGCGACCGAATGGATTTTTCGTCGGGCCATGTCTATTCGACCATGTAACCCCAAACATGAGTATCTACAAAGAAGAGATCTTTGGGCCCGTACTTTCCGTTGTGCGCGTGGAGAACTTTCAAGACGCCATAGAATTGGTCAACTCACATGAATACGGCAATGGCGTTGCCTGCTATACAAGCGACGGCGGCACAGCCAGAGAGTTTTCACGCCGCATCCGCGCTGGCATGGTCGGCATTAATGTACCGATTCCAGTACCAATGGCGTTCCATTCGTTCGGTGGCTGGAAACGCAGTCTCTTTGGCGATCAACATATTTATGGCGAAGAAGGCGTGCGCTTTTACACACGTTACAAGTCGATTATGCAACGCTGGCCCGACAACAATGTAACAAGAGGCATGGAGTTCAATATGCCAACGCACAAATAGCCATGCGTTTCGCAACGGTAGAACAGCAAGGCCGCCAATTCGTGGCCGTTGAGGTTGACGACGAAACCATTGTCGATATCGACGAACTACTCCTGCTCGCTAGCGAAGTTGTGCAACCGCCGAGAATCCAGTCGATGAAACAAGTCATTTCTGCTGGCAAGCCTTTGCGCAAGCAGATCGAAGCGGCGCTTGCCAACATTCACAACCTGGATGCCGAATTGCTGACGCATGATAGTTTGCGGTGGCTCCCACCGGTTGTGAATCCTGGCAAAGTCTGCTGCGTTGCTATGAACAATTCTGCGAGCAACGCGCGCAAAATCAGTGCGCCAAACCACCCCGCGTATTTCTTAAAGCCGCCTTCTTGTTTCATCGGACACCGCGAAACAATCGTGGTAAGGCCATACTATGGCAGCGTGCATCCAGAACCGGAATTGGCGGTAGTGATAGGCAAAAAGATGCGCGATATTCCTGCCGTCAACGCTTTGGAGTACATTTTTGGCTACACAATCGTAAACGACATCACCGGCAATGGCATGCGCGCGGAGGACATGTTCCACTACTGGGCAGTCTATGCAAAAACAGACAACCCGGCCGAAACAACGCGCGTCGAACAGCACCTTTCCTATGCCGCTAGATACAAGGGCACTGATACGTTTGGTGTCATGGGTCCTTGGCTGGTCACCGCGGACGCTGTCCCAAATCCAGACGATCTCAATGTCGAATGCAAGCTCGGCGACGAGACAATTGCTGAAGACAGCACTCGCTACTACAACTATAAGGTCGCCGAGATTCTCAGCTTTCTTAGTTATTTCCAGACTTTGAAACCGGGAGATATTGTTTCTCTCGGCACCGCCTTCAAAGCGGCTCCGGGCCGTAAGTCAATCCATCACGCCAATTTACAGAATCATGCAGAGCCGATATCAATCACCATCGATCATCTCGGCACCCAGGAAAGCGACGTAGCCATTGAAGACAAGGCGCTGGGGCCATGGCGACTAAGCTGAACCCGATCCACACCATCAAAACCCTGATTGATTAGAGACTTCATCGACAAATAACGGCGCTGCCAGGGCCAGGCACGCGGTTTCAGAAGCGCGCAACTAAGCGTATACTTGCGGCCCCGAAATTTTCGAATCCAGTCAGCATACAACGGTCGTCCAGCATTAGATGCTCGTCATATTCACCATACATTGGTTGAATTTGTCGACGAGCCGCCGAGTGTTTGCTCCCAGAATTAGAACTTTTGGCTGTTTAGTCAATTAGTTATTGAGTGCCATAGAAATTGGCATACTTTGTGCTTTCCTGATATTTGTTTGATCAATTACCACATCAAAGATCGCTAGATGATTCGCATATTTTCAAAATCGACCTGGTTAGCGATTCTCGTCGCTGCGGCTGTCAGCGTTTGGATGCTCAGCGGTTACTTCAAAACCGGAATGACGGAGGCGGCGGGCGACGGACCCAATGCGCGCAGCGTGTTGGGCGAAGCAGCGGCCAACATGGCTGCCAGCGGGACAGAGCGTGCCCGTATTCAAGTTGCAGTTGTGCGCTCAAAGGCGCAACTCGTCTCTCGGGATATTGTAGTCAGCGGCCGAACCGAGCCCAACCGAAGCGTTGAAATTCGTGCCGAAGCGGAAGGCCGAGTCGTGCAAATCAATGCGGAACGCGGGGCATTTATTGCGGCGGGCCAACCCGTGGCGAGACTCGACGTGCGTGATCGCCAAGCACGCCTGGCTGAGGCCGAGGCACTCGTCGCTCAGCACAAATTACAGTATGAAGCGGCAGAGCGCTTGAGCGGCCAGAATCTCATGTCGGCAGCCCAGATCGCCGAGGCGAAAGCACGGCTCGTAAGTTCCGAGGCGGCTCGTGTGGATGTGCGGCTGGAAATTGAGCGCACTAACCTGGTGGCGCCATTTGACGCCATCGTGCAGGAACGTGCTGCGGAAATCGGTGACTTCGTCAGAATCGGCGACACAATTGCTGAACTCGTCGATATCGACCCGCTGATCGTTGTAGGCGAAATCAGTGAACGCGAAATCAGCACGCTGACTGCCGGCCATCCCGGTGTTGCGATTCTGGGCGACGGCCGCAAAGTCGAAGGCGTTGTTCGTTACGTAGCTCCGGTTGCCAATGAAGGCACTCGCACGTTTCGAGTCGAGCTTGCGGTGCCAAATCCCGACTTGTCTTTTCGCGCTGGAACAACGGCACAGCTAAAGCTGGCCACAGAAACCGTTCGCGGTCATCTATTGTCTCCTGCCCTGCTGGCTCTCGACGATTCCGGTTCCATTGGCGTAAAGATCGTCGACAAAGACAGTCGCGCGCACTTCGTGCCCGTCGAAATGCTCCGTTCTGCTGACGCTGGCATTTGGGTTACGGGCCTGCCGGACGAAGCTACCGTCATTGCCATCGGCCAAGGCTTTGTTACAGATGGGCAACTGGTCAATGCGGTCCCCGCAAATGCGGCCGAACTACGATCGGAATAAGTCGCCATGAATGCACTCATTCAAGCACTGGTTTTCAGACCGCGGCCCGTTCTTATGGTTTTGGCGTTGCTGCTGATTGCAGGTGCATCAACGTACGTCACTATTCCGAAGGAAGCAGAGCCGGATATTCCGATCCCGCAGATTTACGTCAACATCGCACACGAAGGCATATCGCCGGAAGACGCCGAGCGGCTATTGATCCGCCCAATGGAACAAGAGCTGCGCACAATCGAGGGCCTGAAAGAACTGCGTGCCAGCGCTGCGGAAGGTACCGGCGTCTTGATTCTTGAGTTCGAAGCGGGCTTCGATGGCGATCAGGCGCTCCTGGACGTACGCGAGAAAGTCGATATCGCTAAAGCCGAACTGCCAAGCGATACCGAAGAGCCGTTCGTCCAAGAAGTCAGCATTTCGATGTTTCCCGTGCTCGTCGTCTTATTGCATGGCGACATCCCCGAACGCACGCTCGTTCGAATCGCACGTGATTTACGGGACGATATCGAAGGGCTCCCAGGGGTCCTCGAGGCTGAAATCGGCGGTGATCGAGAAGAACTGCTCGAAGTTATCGTCGATCCAGTCAAACTGGAGAGCTACAACTTGAATTATCAAGACATATTCAACTATGTCTCGCGGAATAATCGACTTGTGGCCGCAGGCGCGCTCGACAACGGCACGGGCCGCTTTGCCGTAAAGGTGCCCGGCGTTCTAGAGTCTCTCGACAACCTAATGGATTTACCCATCAAGACCGAGGGGCGCACAACCGTCACATTCAGCGACGTTGCAACTGTGCGTCGCACCTTCAAAGACCCACAAGGGTATGCGCGACTGGATGGCGACCGGACCGTGGCGCTGGAAATCTCGAAGCGCGTTGGATCCAACATTATCGAAGTGGTTGATTCGGTCCGCGCTATGGTCACGGAACAGCAACAGCTCTGGCCAGAAACGCTGCAAGTAAAATTCACCCAGGATCAATCCGAGCAAGTGCGTACGATGTTGCAAGACTTGCAGAATAACGTGCTCACCGCCGTATTGCTGGTCATGATCGTAGTGCTTGCGGCGTTAGGCTTGCGGTCGGCCGGGCTCGTCGCAATCTCTATACCAGGCTCATTCTTGACAGCAATTCTCGTGCTTGGACTGCTCGGCTACAGCATCAACATCGTCGTACTGTTCTCGTTGATTATGGCCGTCGGCATGCTCGTGGATGGATCAATCGTCGTGGTCGAACTGGCCGAAAGAAACATGTCCGAAGGACACAACGCAAGCAGAGCTTACGTTATGGCCGCGCAGCGCATGGCTTGGCCTATCACCGCATCTACGGCGACTACGCTCGCGGCGTTTATGCCGCTGCTTTTTTGGCCGGGCATGATTGGCGAGTTTATGAAGTACTTGCCAATCACATTGCTGATCACGCTTGCGGCATCATTGTTAATGGCTTTGATATTCGTCCCGACGATCGGGTCGGCGCTCTCAGCTGGCGCCGCAAACCAGCCAGCCAATGACATCGAGTCTTCCGACGATATCGAGCGATTGAATGAATTACGCGGCACAACCGCACGTTACATTGCCCTGTTACGAAGAGCACTCAGCTATCCCGGCACCGTCGTCCTGGTTGCATTGACGCTGCTCGGAATTACTTACGTCGCCTATGATCAGTTCGGCCGCGGGGTGGAATTTTTTCCTGAGGTTGAACCCGAACAGGCTATGCTCAATATTCATGCACGCGGCGACCTCTCTATCGACGAACGCGATGCCCTCGTCAAACAAGTTGAGCTTCGCATCCTCGACATGCCTGAATACGATTCCGTCTATACGCGCAGTGCCGTGACTTTCGGCGGTGAAGCCGACGAAGACATCATCGGGCGAATCCAGCTGAACTTCGTAGATTGGCAGGAGCGCCGAACCGCCAATGAAATCATGAACGAAGTACGCTCCCGCACCGCAGATTTACCGGGCATTGCCGTCGAACCACAGGTGCAGGAATCCGGCATCACGTCCGGCAAACCGATTGCGATCGAATTATCTTCGCGAGAACCCGCAGCTTTGACAGAAGCTGTTGCGAACTTGCGTGCCGGCCTCGAGTCCATTGACGGCATCATCGACATAACCGACAGCCGCCCTATTCCTGGAATTGACTGGCGAATCAACGTGAACCGTGAAGAAGCCGCGCGCTATGGCGCAGATATTTCTACCGTCGGCAACGCCATCCAATTAGTCACCAACGGAATCATGATTGGCGACTACCGACCGGATGACGCTGATGACGAAGTGGATATTCGCGTGCGCTTCCCGGATGCTGACCGAAATTTGGAACAACTCGATCGTCTCCGCATCAATGCTAACGGCGTTTTGGTTCCTGTAAGCAACTTCATGACTCGTGAACCCGCCCTGAGAATCGGTAATTTGGATCGCACGGACGGCGTCCGTGTCATGCGAATCAATGCCGATGTTACCGATGATGTACTGGCAGACGACAAAGTTCAGGAAATTCAAGAATGGTTTCAGACTGCGGAGTTTGATCCAAGAGTTAACGTCACCTTCAAAGGCGAAAACCAAGACCAACTCGAGGCAGAAGCATTCCTGGAGCGAGCCTTTACAGCGGCGCTATTCTTGATGGCCATAATTCTCGTTGCCCAATTCAACAGCTTTTATCAAGCGATGCTGATACTGACCGCTGTCGTATTCTCTATTGTCGGTGTGCTATTGGGCTTATTGATTACCGATCAACCATTTGGCGTCGTCATGTGTGGCATTGGCGTGATTTCGCTAGCCGGCATTGTCGTCAATAACAACATCGTTTTGATAGACACTTACAATCGCGTGCGGGAAAAAGTCGACAACGCCTTGGATGCCGCTTTGTTGACGTGTGCACAAAGAGTGCGCCCCGTCATGCTCACCACCATTACAACGATCCTCGGATTGATGCCGATGGTATTGGGCATCAATATCAATCTAGTCAGTCGCGACGTTGAAATTGGCGGTCCGAGCACTCAGTGGTGGACACAACTAGCTTCGACTGTCGCGGGCGGACTTGCATTCGCAACGGTACTTACTTTAGTGCTGACGCCTTGCCTGCTGGTACTTGGCGAACAATTTTCGAAGCAGTTCAGACATTGGCTCCAGCAACGCGCTGCAACAGACGCAATTACGTCCAACTGAAGCAGTCCTACGCATCCGCCAATACATATTCGGCGCCTTTCTCGGCAATCATGACCGTTGGCGCATTGGTATTACCTGAGGTGATGGTCGGCATGATCGACGCATCTATTACGCGCAAGCCCTGAACGCCCCTAACCCTGAGCCGGTCATCCACAACAGCCATTTCGTCGCTACCCATTTTGCACGTGCCAACGGGGTGAAAAATGGTCGTCCCCAGATCGCCGGCGGCTGCCATCAACTGTTCGTCGGTAACCAAGCTTGCCCCAGGCTTCCATTCTTCTGGCTCGAAACGAGCCAGCGCTTTAGCTTGCATGACTTCTCGTGTCTTGCGCACTCCGGCGACGGCAACTTGGCGGTCGGAGTCGGTCGCCAGATAGTTCGGCGCGATGCTGGGCGCATCTGTCGCCAGCGAACTGCGGATGTGCACACAACCGCGACTCGAGGGCCGCAAGTTGCAGACAGATGGCGTTATAGCATCAAACTTATGCAAATCGTCACCAAATTTATCGAGCGACAATGGCTGAACATGCCACTCTATATTTGCCGACAGCTGTGATGGATCGCTTTTCGCAAATGCCCCTAATTGCGACGGCGGCATTGTCAAAGGGCCGGTCTTAAACAGCAAGTACTCTAATGCCATTGCCGCCTTGCCAAAAATATTGCGAGTACGCGCATTGAGCGTCTTGGTGTTATTGACCTTGTAGATCATTCTTATCTGCAGGTGATCTTGAAGGTTCTCGCCCACGCCCGGCAAGGCCCTGACTATTTGGATGCCGTTCTGCTGCAGCAACGGCTCAGGGCCAATTCCCGAAAGCTGCAGAATCTGCGGTGAACCAATAGATCCCGCCGCCAGAAGGACTTCACGACTTGCCTGTATTTGCTCGGAGCCGCCGGCGGAGTCCAGCACTTGGACCCCGGTCGCTCGCGGCCCGCCATCACCGTGCATTACAGTAACGCGCTCGACATGGACATTGACGCGAACATCGAGGTTTGGTCGATGCATTACAGGCCGAAGAAATGCCTTCGATCCGCTCCAGCGAACCCCACGCCGCTGATTCATTTGAAAATAAGCATTACCGAAATTGTCACCGCGATTGAACTCGTCGATCTTCGGAATGCCGCTTTCCTCTGCCGCATCGCGCCATGCATCGAGAATTGGCCAGTTTACGCGTCGCTCCTCAACCCGCAACTCGCCATTGGCACCATGAAACTCACTGGCACCGTGCTGATAATCTTCTGAGCGCTTAAATACCGGCAACACATCATCCCATGACCAACCACGATTGCCGAGCGCTGCCCAATGGTCGTAGTCGCTGCGCTGACCGCGCATGTAAATCATCGCGTTTATCGACGAACATCCACCGAGCACCTTACCTCGCGCATAGCCTATACTGCGGCCGTTCAAACCAGCCGTGGGTTCCGTCGAGAAACACCAGTCAGTGCGCGGATTGCCAATAGTAAAGAGATAGCCAACCGGCACGTCTATCCAGAAGTAGTCGTCCTTGCCGCCCGCCTCTATCAGCAGTACGCTCGTTTCTGGATTCTTGGAAAGGCGATTGGCAAGCACGCAACCGGCCGTACCCGCGCCCACGATAATGTAATCGTATTTCTTCAAAGTGATGCTTCCGACAAGTTAACCAAATGATCTATCTGACAAACCCTCAAACATGGATTGTAGTGCTTACAACACTGATTGTAGTGTCTGGATGCATTGTGATTCACTTCGAGATCCTCAATCGCTGCAGCCAATACCTCAAACTCCTGAGTCACTCGCGAAGGCGGCGCGTCCTGATTTTGATATTCATTATCCTTATTGCGCACACGATCGAAATCTGGCTCTTTTCAGCCGGTTATTTCTTGATGGTCGATGTACTGCGTGCTGGGGACCTCGCGGGCGTCGCCGTTGAGAATTTCCCCGACTATGTCTACTACTCGACCATGGTATTTACGACCGTTGGTTTCGGCGATATCTTACCCAGCGGCCCGATCCGATTTATGAGCGGCATGGAAGCACTTACCGGACTCGTCATGATCACGTGGTCAGCATCGTATACGTTTTTGGAAATGCAGCGCGACTGGCCGTCTGATCGGCATTAGCTTCCCATATCTGTATGCCAACGGCCAGCCTCAAACGCACCATCGGACTGCCGCTGCTTACGCTATATGGCCTTGGCACCATTCTCGGCGCGGGCATTTACGTCCTGGTCGGCGAAGTTGCCGGCGTCGCCGGCATGGCCGCACCGAGCTCGTTCTTCTTGGCCTGCATCGTTGCCGGGCTTACGGCACTATCGTATGCCGAACTCAGTTCTCGATTGCCTAGAAGTGCCGGCGAAGCCGCCTATGTCGATCTCGCGTTTGGCAAACGCACGCTATCGCAAACGATGGGCTGGGCTGTCATAGTCACGGGAATAGTCTCCGCGGCAACGTTGACGCGGGGCTTGGTCGGTTACGCAGGGGTATTTCTTGAGCTGCCTGCAAGCCTGGTCATCACAACCACTTTACTGGCGCTGTTTGCCATCGCTTCCTGGGGAATAAGCGAAGCCTTGTGGGCAGCGGCGATTGTGACGCTGGTCGAAATTGGTGGCTTGGTATTCGTGTGCATGGCTGCGGCCGACGAATTTGCTCGTTTACCAGTAGAACTTTTTTCAGTGCTACCCGGCCTTACCAGTCTTGAGCTTACAGGCTTTGCATCCGGAGCATTTCTGGCCTTCTTCGCGTTTATTGGCTTCGAGGACATTGTGAACGTGGCGGAAGAAGTGAAGTCTCCCCGCCGCACAGTGCCGCTGGCCATCGTATTGTCACTCGCAATCGCCACGATTTTGTACTTTTTGGTTGCCGCTGCATCGGTACTGAGTGTGCCACCAGAAGTCCTGGCAGCGACAGAAGCCCCCTTGGCAGCTGTCATCGTTGCCCATGGCTTCGCCGCTGAAACGATTTCGGGAGTCGGCATTCTCGCCGTTATTAACGGCGCGTTAATCCAGCTCATTATGGCGAGTCGTGTGCTTTACGGCATGGCGAACCAAGGCCTCGCATGGGCTGGATTAGGCAGTCTGCATGCCAAAAC
>JAHEEO010000239.1 GCA_024640665.1 Rhodospirillales bacterium
AACGCACTTTCTCGCGGGATGACTCAACGGGTCGTTTTAGCCAAATCGTTGCTGCACGACCCGAAGCTGTTGTTGCTCGATGAGCCAGCCAGCGGAATGGACCCGATTGCCCGGCGCACAATGCGACACATCTTGCAGGACTTGGCCGCAAATGGCGCCAGCGTGGTTCTTTCCTCGCACATCCTCAGCGAACTGACAGATATGTGCACGTCGGTCGGCATCATGCACATGGGCAAGCTCTTAACCCATGGAGCAATAGACGCTGTCATTAGCTCACTTGAAACTAAGCGAAGCGTGGTACATGTTGAAATCACCGAAGCCGTTGAGCTTGCAGTGGCGTGGCTGGAGGATCGCGGCGATGTGGACGCAATTCGAGTTGACGGAGCCAGAATAGTTTTCAGCATGCCTGGCGATAAGCGCGAACAGGCGCGACTGCTGGCACAGATGATCAAACACGAATTCTCAATCAGCTCTTTTGCGCCACAAACAACCGGCATTGAATCCCTGCTCATGACATTGATCGAGGAACGCTAAGCCATGATTGCGCACCTATTCGAGTTACTTAACCTCTGGGGCAATCCGGTTTTTCATCGATTTCGCCGCAGCCGGCTGCGCATTCGCAAGTGCGTCGCGTGGTACCTGCTCACACTTATCCTGACTACCTTCGCCTTGACGCTGCCGTATATCTTGCGCACCAACTCCGGCATCAGCGAACAGTCAGCTGCGCGCAGCTTTTGGATTCCACTACTGCTTATTCAGGGCCTCATTCTGCTCTTTAAAGGCACGGGCAGCGTCTCTGCGGGACTGATACAAGACAAAATCGACCAAACGCTCGACTACCAAAGGCTGACGCCGCTCTCGCCAATACGCAATCTGCTCGGGTATCTGTTCGGACTACCGCTCATGGAGTACGCAATGTTGGCACTGACGTTGCCGCATTTGGCGTTTGTGGTGTTTGTCGGGAACATTCCGCTTGATATCGTGCTTAGCGTCTATTTAGTGTTCTTCACGTGCGCGATTCTCTACCACGTAACAGCGATCGCGGTCGGCATGGTGATGCAAAGATGGATTTGGGGCTACCTGCTTTCAGTAGTCGCGGTGGCATTTCTCAACATCGTGCTGCCAACGTTTATTTCACAATTCGGCCTCAAGTTCTTCCAACACCTTTCTATTTGGCCGGTGATCGGGCAAAAGGTATTGCCGCTGGTTCTCACGGCGAACGAACTGCTGCTGGCTGAATCTCAGTTACCGTTTTTTTCGATGGGCAGTGCAGTGCCCTTTTTCAATTGGAGCCTGTCTCCATTCGCTTTTACGCTCATTCTGCAGGCGTCGCTGATCGTTACCTTCGCGATAATGGCACTGCGACGATGGCAAGCCGCGGCAAAGCACTCGCTCAGCAAGCTGTATGCGCTCGGCATTCTTACGGGCTTTATTGTGCTGGTCACCGGCAATCTGTGGCCCGCGATTACCGGGCAGTTCATGCCATTTGCTCTGTTCGGTCAAACAGATATCGAAGAGCTTTCAGAGGTTGTCGCGATCGGCTTGCCGTTAATGTACTCCCTTACGGTTTGGTTACTTTGCGTCTTTCTCTTCTCGATCGTTGTTCCAAATCATCATGCTTACATTCGAGGAATCAGGCGGGCGATCAAGCTCGACAGAACAGCAGCGCGCCCGTGGCACGACGACGCAGCCAGCATTCCATTCATGAGCCTATTTACGCTGGCCGCTTTACTGGGATTCTGGGTACTCTATCGTGAAATTCTTGCGTCAGGATTTCTCGACTTCCTTGCACAAACGGACTTTCGACACTGGCGCCTCCCGCTCGCGCTAGGGCTTGTTCTAACTTATACGTTTTTGTTGTTGCAGGTCTTGCAGAAGCTCACCGTACTGGTGATTCTATTGCTTTGGTTTCTGCCGATTCTGATATCCGTCGTGCTCTCCGCGGCAATGCAAAGCATGGCTGTCTTACAAACAGTCATCGCTTCTGTCTCTCCCCTTGCCTTGATTGTGATGTCCGGCCTTCTGCCACTGGAAACAGTTGTGCCGACGGACGTCGACAACGAATTCGACTTCATGCTGACGGGCGTTCATACGGGGTTAGTGTTCATCTTGATTCAGATTGCCTGGCTGTCGTACCGTTGGTACCAGCTCAAGCGCGGCTTCGAACTTGCGTGTCAACTCGGGCCAGCGAGCTAGCAAATGCAACGGCTGCTAACGCGCAGACTCTTGTGAACATAGCAACATCACCTACTTCACCGCTCGCTATCGCTCAGAAGCAGTATTTGGAATTTTGCGTTTCCAGGGCCATCGAAATATGTGCGCCAAGAACATCAAGTCTGCTGTAACGCCGATTAGCAGACCCAGCGCAAAGACAATGATGAACGCTTTACGATCTTCTAAGAAAAAGATGGCGATCCCATACATGACCGCAGCGAATGCCGAGTAAAGAAGTACGCGTTTTATTGTCTTATGCACAAATTTCTGGCATTCGTCGCATCAAGGCTCACCTGTATCCACTCGCTTCGCCAACTTACGCAGCGCTTCAATCCGGAGCTGCAAGGCGATGGCGAGAAAAGAACCGCCAGATCAATTCGCTCGCATCAAGTTCCTGATTCGTCGCGCCCGAGCGCTCGGAACTTGCAACAAGTGCGGAACCAGGCCAAGTATGGCCGCCGTCATCAATCAAATAGAATTCGACGCTTGCACCATTTGCGCAGCCATCCCAGACTCTGTGCGTTACTGTCGGCGTCAATCGACGCTGTTGGAGCGTCGCAGAGTTGCATCGATCAGCCTCAACCCAGTGCCTGACCGATTCCTCGACAGCGCTCACCCAGTAAGGTGCAGAATCGTCATTCGGCACATAGTGATTGACTCGGTCTGCTTTGCCATGAAACGTCAGCACTGGCAGCGGCCTGCTTGGATGACACTGCTCGCTGAATTGGATGCCCGCAACGGGTGCGACTGCGGCGAGTTCGTCACTGAGCTGGCAGGCAAGCATGCTGGTCATTCGCGCCCCGCCAGAAAACCCTGTTGAGTAGACTTGCGATGGATCCACGCGGTAGTCGCGGCGAACTTCTTCGATAATCGCGCGCACCAGCGCGACGTCGTCGACCCCGGTCGGATCAAGATCGGCATTCCAGCTTCGGCTCGATCTGGAGTTCGTATAGGCGCCCTGTGGAAGTACAGCCAAAAATCCATACTTAGCTGCAACCCGATCGAAACCGCTGGTCGCCAACTGCCTTTCCGGCGTCCCGCCAGACCCGTGAAAGTTGAAGACCAATGCACGCGGATCCGCAGAGGCTGAAGTTGGAACGAGCAGTAGATACTCGCGCTCGACGCCCTGGACATCGATTCTTCGCCGGACCTGTTCGACGGATTGGGCGTTTGAGACGGCACACTGAAGTGCCAGCGAACACAACCACACAATCGAGACCGTTACTCTCATTTGTCTCTCCGCCATTGTTTTTAAGCTACGCGAGACTATAGCATCTGAGCGACACTTAGGAGCCTGACGCGCGGGAAGCTATGCCGAAAGAAGATTCGGCGAAAGCCGCCCAGTACTGTCACCGAAGGATTCAAGCTCGACACCAACTGCGTCGAGCAGCGTCAGTAATAGATTGGCCATTGGTGTCTGCGCAGGATAGGCCAAGTGCTGGCCGGTGCGGATCGCGCCGCCAAGTTTGCCAAGCGTCAGGCACGGGAGGTCTTCGTGACGATGAAGATTGCCATCGCCCATTCCGCTGCCATAAAGAATCAGGCATTGATCCAACAGACTGCCGTCCCCGTCCGCAATGGCAGCGAGCTTCTCCGCGAACTCGGCCAAAAGCTGCACATGGTAGGTATCGATGCGCGACTTCTTATCGATGAGATCTGCATCGTCGCGATGATGCGAAACTGAATGATGCGCCTCCGGCACACCAATATTTGGATAGCTCAAGCCGCTGAGTTCACGTGCCACGATCATGCTGGTGACTCGTGTCTTATCTGCCTGAAATGCGAGTACCTGCAAATCAAACATCATGCGAGCGTGCTCTTCGAAAGTGTCCGGAATGCTCGTCGGCCGCTCGGGCAGCTCGATTGATTGAGTACCACCTGACTCCGCGCTTTGGATTCGACGCTCAATCTCACGCACGGCATCGAGATACTCATCTAGCTTGCGCGAGTCGCCGTGACCCAAAGTGCCCGCAAGCTGATTCACTTCCTGCATGACCGAATCGAGGATGCTGCCGGTGACGCGGGCTCTTGCAAGACGGTCGGCACGCGAACCGCCATCTCCGAACAATCGCTCAAAAACGACGCGCGGGTGAAGCTCAGCCAGATTGGGCGTTGTCTCGTTGCGCCACGAAACAGTATTTACGTAGAAGCAGTCGCCAGAATCGCATGAACCCTGCATTGGCGCGTCGATACTGAGCTCGATGGACGACAGCGCAGTGTCGCGGCCGATAGCGCCTGCGGCAATCTGATCGGCCGAAGTTGCCAGCTTGACTTCGACCCCCGGACGCGTGCGGTCATAGGCATGAACACCCGTTAGCCAGGCAGCGGAAGACCTCGGGTG
>JAHEEO010000039.1 GCA_024640665.1 Rhodospirillales bacterium
TTTGCAGAGCGACGGCCATGTTGTCGCCAAGCTTGTACAGCAGTACGAAACCGATAATGGCCACGGCAGATTGAATTGTGCCGCGCGAAAAAAACTCGGTGAATGGTTCTATGACCGCTGCCTTCAAGGTTTGTGGTGGACGCACTTCGGTGCTCGTTTCCGGAATAAACAGTGTTGAAGTAATTCCGACGAGCATAAACAGCGCCACCACCCAAAAGACAACCGACCATGGCATTCGATCAGCCAGCACGAACGCCAGCGAACCCGGCACTAAGCCGGCGATGCGGTAGGCGTTTACGTGAATCGAATTGCCCAGTCCGAGTTCGCGGTCTGGCAGCAGTTCACGTCGATAGCCATCGATAACGATGTCCTGGGTTGCGCTGAAAAACGCCGTTGCGGCGACGAACCAAATAACCGGTCTAATATCAGTCATCGGGTCGATGCCGCTGAAGCCCGCGATGCTCAACAGCAACGCGATTTGCATCAGTATGATCCAACCCCGGCGCCGGCCGAGAAACGGCAGCTGGTAGCGATCAATGAGCGGTGACCACAAGAACTTCCAGTTATACGGCAGTGTCAAGATTGCGAATAAGCCAATCGTACTCAGATCAACGCCTTCGTTGCGCAGCCAGCCTGGTACGAGTTGCGTGAGTACATACAACGGCATGCCGGAAGACAAACCGAGAAATACGCAGATCAGCATGCGGCGGTTCAGCAAAATTTGTCGCCAAATCGGCTGGTCGGCCTCAGCGCTGGTTGCCGACGCGTTGGGCGAGACACCGGGAGTCGGTGCTGCGCGCTCGCTAGTAGGTTCAGTGGCCACTGGGCTTATTCAGGCTTTTCGCAAGTAATAGAAGTCAGCGACTTGGTGGCCGAGACGCTGGCCGCGGCGCTCAAACTTGGTGGGTGGCCTTGCCGCCAGCGGATCGCTGGCAAGTCGACCTTCGTCGGCGGGGGCAAAGTCTTTGGAATCATCCAGCACTTCGAGCATGTATTGCGCATAGGGTGCCCAATCGGTTGCTGCATGCAGCAGCGCGCCCGGTTTCATGACGCCAGCAAGCTGGCTTAAAAACTCCGGCTGAATGAGACGCCGTTTGTGATGCCGCTTTTTCGGCCACGGGTCTGGAAAAAAGATATTGACGGTATCCAAGCATTCCGGCTCGAGCATGTGCGCAATGACATCAACTACGTCATGTTGCACGATGCGGACATTATCTAGATTTGCTCGTTGCAACAGCACCAACAAATGCCCGACGCCGGGCTCGTGCACTTCGACGCCCAAGAAATCGGCTTGGGGCCGATTAGCCGCCATGGTGAGTAGCGCTTCGCCATCGCCAAACCCAATGTCCAAGACACGCGGTGCCGTCCGGCCAAACATATGGTCGAAATCGATCCGTCGCTCCGTGTAATCGACACCGTAACGTGGCCAGAGCTGCTGCAGCGCTCGCTGTTGTGAGGGCGTAATACGACCGGGTCGGCGGACGAAGCTGCGGATCCGTCGCAAATGCGGGGTAGTCATGAACGCAAAGCACCAAGACGAGTGCGTGCCGGCGTGACACCAGCGCGCAAAATGTTGTCCGCATAATCACTGCGGGCTAACTGTTAAGCATACGGATTCTCGTTGAGCGCGTCGAAGCATGTTTGTCGGCACAGCCAGTGAGCAGCGCCGTATTCGGCCTGATTTCATACGCCAAGCGTAGAACGAGTCTATGCCGCCCCTGGGTTTTTTGAAGCTGTGTCGCAAAGTTCAGGTGTAGGCGTCAAGAATCACGGCAATGTGCCGTTAGAGGCTTATGGTGGGATTTTGTCGAGACATCTCTAGTGACGAGAAAACAAAGCATTGGCCGATACGAGGTCAAGGAACGCATCGGTCGTGGCATGCAGGGCACGGTATTTTTAGCCCAAGACCCGGTTTTGGATCGGCTTGTGGCCATAAAATTGCTGCATGGCGACGATCCGCTGGATATGGATGGCGAAAACGCTCATCCGCCGCTGGAAGCGCGCATATCCAGCAAGCTGCGCCACCCAAACATCGTGTCCATTTTCGACATCGGCAGCCAGAATGGCATTCCATACCTGGTTTTCGAATATGTGCAGGGCCAGACGCTGCGGCAGCTGATCGGTTCGCATGGCAGCTTGTCACTCGAGCAAACTTGTTCGATCGCAAAACCGATCCTCGACGCAGTTGCCCATGCGCACAAGCAAGGGGTCGTGCATCTGGACTTGAGCCCCCGCAATGTACTGATCAATGCCGACGGCGAGCCGAGAGTGATGGATTTCGGCCTCTCGCAGTTCGCAAACAACATGACACGCGAGGGCGATGAGGTAAGAGGCTCGTTGTTGTATATGGCACCGGAGCATTTCTCTACCGAAGCGCTGGGGACTTACACCGACGTATTTGCGCTCGGCGCAATGATCTATCAGCTAGTAACCGGGACGACGACAGTCGAAGGCGATACCGTAGAAGAGGTCGTCAAGAAAATAGTGCGTTCGCCGGTGGACATGGAAAGGTTGCCGGAGAGCGCATACTCAAAGGCGTTCGCGACGTTCTTGCAGGGCAGTCAGCAGAAAGATTTTCGGATGCGTTATCAAGACGCTGCGGAAATGAGCGCCGCGTTCAACAGTTTCCTGGTTGAGAATCCGCTCGAAATTCGTGCCGATGCAGACTCTATTCGCGATCACAGCACAGTCCAGTTCTTACTGCGGCGAATGCAGCGCAAGGAGGACTTTCCCAGCATCAGCCGTGTGTTAGTCGACATCAATCGGCTCACCAATGATGGCGGGAATGGCACTTCTGCCGACGGGCTGGCTAACGTCATTCTGCGCGACTATGCGCTCACGAAGAAGATCATAAAGATCGTCAATTCGCCGTTTTATGCGCGCTCCGGTGCGGAGGTGACGAGCATTTCCCGGGCCATAGTCGTACTGGGCCTCGATCGTGTTCGCGCTACTGCCAACAGTTTGGCGTATTTCAGCAAACTGCAAGGATCCACGACGACGACCCTGTTGCGTGACTCGATGATTCGCTCTTTCTTGAGCGGCCTGTTGGCAAGACATCTTGCTCAGCGGGCCAAGTCGAAGAGCGCAGAGGAAGCGTTCATCTGCGGGCTGTTCCGCAACTTAGGTGAAAATCTCGCGATTTATTACTTCCCGGAAGACTACGAAGAAATCAAAGAACTCGTTGATGCAAGCCTGGAAGACAAGAATGCGGCATCCGAGCGCGTGCTGGGCGTTAGCTTTGCCGAATTAGGTGCCGAAGTCGCGAAGATTTGGCATTTGCCAGATTCGATCGTTGGCTCGATGCGCAAGCCAAGCAGCGATGCGACGGAAGATCCGCATGCAGCCATGCGCGACCGCGCCGCGTTTTCCAATGATCTGTGTGCGCTGGTTAGCCTCCAGGCCGCAGATGGTCAGGATGTCGCCATGGAGCGCTTGCTTGCTGAGTACGGTGCCCGCTTGGATATCAGCGCAACTTACATCTATAAGTTATTTTCTGCGGGCCTCGAAAAGCTGCAGGAGAATGCCGGGATCCTCGAGCTCGATACGCAGCGCAGCCCATTCTGTCAGGCCGCATATGCTTGGCTGGAGCGGGTGGCCCCTGAAGACGCAGAGGCGGAGTCCGCAACCCGTTAACCGGGCCAGTTTCGAGTCAAAATTCGGCTGCCAACGTGGTAACGTTGAACGTATGCCAACTCAGTTGAAGTTCGAATTTTGGGGGCCGCTGCTCGTGGCGGTGGTCTTCCTTGGCGCCGAACTTGCGCATTCCGCCGTGCCTCGGCCAGCCATCATCGATGCGGCGGCCGCTGGCGACACGGCACAGATTGCGGCGATGTTAACGGCGGATTCGGCCAGCGCACTCATTCAAGATGTAGACGGCACCACACCACTGCACTGGGCGGCGCTCGGTGGTCATTTGGATATTTTACGCTTGCTGCTCGCTGCAGGTGCAGACGTGGAAGCTGTCGATTCCCATGGCGTCACGCCTTTTTATCTGGCTGCCGTAAATGCCGATGCCGAATCTCTGGAGGCCTTGCTGGATGCGGGCGCAAACCCGAATGCGCATGCGACTAATGGCGAAACCATTCTGATGACAGTTGCCCGCGCCGGGTTGGCCGATGCCATTTCGCTGTTGCTCGAGCGCGGAGCTGACGTCGACGGACGCGACCGAAATTTCTTGCAGACGGCATTGATGATTGCCGCTCGGGAGGGTCATCTAGACGCAGTGCGGCTGTTGATCGAGCATGGCGCCGATGTCGATCTCCAAACGCGCATTGGGCCGACGCCGGAATTCGTGCCGCCCTGCAAAGGGACCGGCTGCGGTTCGGAGGGTGTCGGCATCAATCGAGGTGGTTTGCCGGATCGTGGTCGCCGCGCAGCGGCACTCGGCGGAATGACGGCGCTGCTGTATGCCGCGCGCGATAATCGAACCGCGGTCGCCACCGCGCTGATCGATGCCGGTGCCGACATACGCCTGGCCGAGGCAAATTCGATCGCGCCACTGTTGATGGCCTCGTTAAATAATCGCCGCGAGATTGGCCGGATGCTGCTTGCAGCCGGTGCGGACCCCAACCAGGATGACTTCTGGGGACGCACGCCATTGTGGGCCGCCGTTGAGCAGCGCAATCTGGATATGAACAATCGCGAGGTAGACAGCCCAACGCACAATGGTGTGGATCGGGCGCCCATCCTCGATTACATGCGCGCCCTGATCGAAGCCGGTGCTGACGTCAACGCACGCACGCGCGAAGTGCATCCGCCGCGCCGCTGGCTGTATTCGTTAAACGATGTTTCATGGGTGGACTTCACAGGCCAAACAGCGTTTTTGAGAGCTGCGTTATCCGCCGACACGACGACGATGCGCCTGCTCCTCGAGCACGGCGCGGATCCCAATTTGCCGACGTTTGCAGGCACGACACCACTGATGGCTGCCGCCGGCGTTAATTGGGTCGTGGCGCAGACCTATACCGAATCGCCGGAGCAACAGCTCGCGGCCGTAAAGCTGTGTCTGGAGCTCGGAGCAGACATCAACGCGACCAACTCAATGGGGCTGTCTGCGCTGCTCGGCGCCGTGAATCGCGGTTCCAACCATATCGTGGAGTACCTTGCCGCAAATGGGGCAGACCTCGATGTTGTCGATGTCGAAGGCCGCACGGCTTTGCGCTGGGCGGAAGGCGTATTCCTGGCTGCCGTGGGCGCAGAACGTAAGCCGGATACCATCGCGTTGCTGCAGCGTTTGCAGAGAGCGCGCGCGCAATGAAGCCGCTTGTCGTTTGCAGTGGATTGCTGGCGGCAAGCGTCGCTGCGTTTTTGTGGTTGCGCGGGAATTCGCCGGGTGACCAGCAGCAGTCAGATCTGGCACTCATCGATCGGTATTGCACCGACTGCCATAACCCCGGCGAGCAAGCCGGCGGTTTGTCGCTGGTCGGACGCGATGTGGCGGGAATGCATGCCGATGCCGAAGTGTGGGAAGCCGTTGTCGAGAAACTGGAGGCGGGTATGATGCCGCCGCCGGGCGAGCCGAGGCCGGCACTCGCCGAGCTCACGCGGTTTGTCAGTGGGCTCACGCAGCGGCTGGACGCTGCTGCCGAGCTCGATCCAAACCCTGGCGCGCCGGTTCTGCACCGACTCAATCGCACGGAGTACGCCAACGCCGTGCGCGACTTGTTGGGCTTGCCTATCGATGTCACGACGCTGTTGCCGGCAGACGATTCCAGCGAGGGCTTTGACAATATTGCCAATGCCTTGAGCATTTCCCCCGCCCATATGCAGGCTTATCTATCCGCGGCAGCGAAGATCAGCCGACTCGCCGTCGGTGATTCCACGGTCAGCCCTGCCAACACAACCTACAACGCGAGCGGCGGACTGGATCATGCCTATCATATAGAGGGTCTTGCGCTTGGCACGCGCGGAGGGTTGCAAGCAACGCACATCTTTCCGCTAGATGCCGAGTACGAATTTTCTGCTCGGCGTTTCGGCGGCGGAATCTTTCTCGATACCGTTGGTGGTGATGAAGATCTCGAAGTCACACTGGATGGCGAGCGTATTCTTGTCGCGCCCGCCGGCGCGCCGGGAAATTTCCGGACTTTTGTTCCAGCGGGTGCACACGAATTAACGGCGACGCTGGTTGCGAGTTCAAAACCTCAAGGTGTCGACGATCTCTACGCTAATCTGGCGCGTAGTACGGGCGTCACGAGTCTGTCGATCATGGGTCCTTTCAATGCGTCGGGGCCCGGAGAAACCGAGAGTCGGGCGCGGATATTTACCTGTCGTCCTGTCACACGTGTCGGGACCCGTGGCGGCAGAGCCGATCAGACTGAGGCTGACTGCGCCCGGGATATTTTTCGGCGGCTTGCTACGCAGGCGTTTCGCCGTCCGATAAGTGAAGACGACGCGGCGCTCGAGTTGCTGATGGAACAATTTGCAACAGGCCGCGCATTGCGAGGATTCGAAACCGGCGTTCAATATGGGATAGCCCGAATTTTGGTTGATCCAGAGTTCATCTTTCGGTTCGAGGCTGAGCCGGCTGACTTGGTGGATGGCGCGAGTTATGACGTCGGGCCTCTCGAATTGGCGTCGCGGCTTGCCTTTTTCCTGTGGAGCAGTATCCCAGACTCGGAGCTGCTGGCGCTGGCACAGTCCGGGGAGCTGCTGGATTCAGCGGTGCTGGCGGCGCAAGTGCACCGCATGCTGCGTGATTCGAAGTCCGACTCGCTAGTACACAGTTTTGCTGCACAATGGTTGATGTTGCGTCAGCTCGATACGGTCAACCCGGCATCGGGTGAATTCGACGCAAATCTGCGGCAGTCGTTTCGGCGCGAGACGGAATTGCTGTTCAATTCCATTCTTCGCGAAGATCGCAGTATCGTAGATTTGCTGTCGGCCGATTACACGTTTTTGGATGAGCGGCTCGGTCGTCACTATGGTCTAACGCACATTCGTGGCAGCCATTTTCGGCGCGTTGATATTTCGAACACCCCGCGCCGCGGTATTCTCGGACATGGCAGTGTTCTAACCGTGACATCCGCGCCAAATCGTACTTCGCCGGTAATCCGAGGTGCATGGATTCTCGAGAATATTCTGGGAACGCCGGCGCCACTGCCGCCGCCGGGTGTTGAAACGAACCTGGATGAAGAGGCAAGCGCTGAGGCGTTGCCTGTATCGCTGCGTGCTCGGCTCGAGCAGCATCGCGCTGATCCGAGTTGCGCTGCTTGTCACAGTCTGATCGACCCGCTCGGCTTTGCGCTCGAGAATTATGATGAGGTTGGTCAATGGCGGGACTTCGATGGTCGCGAAGTGGTCGATGCCAGTGGTGAGTTGTGGGACGGCACGCAGCTCAACGGCCCGGCCAGTTTGAACTCAGCGCTGCTGCAGCGTCGCGAAGCCTTCGTCCGTGTGGCCGTGAAAAAACTGCTGACTTACGCGCTCGGCCGGGCCGTTGAGCCGCACGATATGCCCGCGGTGCGCCGCATCGCCAACGCCGCGGCTGAGGACGACTACCGTTTTTCAGCATTAGTTCTCGGTATAGTGGATAGCGTCCCGTTTCGCATGAAGCGCAAGGAGCGGGAAGATATAAACTCGACTTTGGCTGCCGAGGCGGGGGGCTAGCGATGTATATCAGTAAGAAACATTTATCTCGCAGAAGTTTGCTACGTGGAGCAGGTGTTTCGATCGCCCTGCCGCTGCTTGAATCGATGGTGCCCGCGCAGACCGCATTGGCGCAAACGGCCGCCGCGCCTAAGAGCCGGCTGGGCTGTATTTACATTCCGCACGGCGCGACGATGGATAAATGGACGCCGGCAACTGAGGGAAAGGACTTCGAATTGTCGGAGATTCTGGCGCCGCTGGAATCGTTTCGTGACCACCTGTGCGTAATCAGCGATCTTGCTCACTCCCCGGTTGCGCCTTGGACGGGCGAGGACACGGGAGGGGCAGAAAATCATGTCCGCGCCGCTGCAGTTTTCTTGAGTGGCGCACATCCGGTCAAGGGTGATCGCGCTTTTGTAGGCCCAAGCGTCGACCAGGTGGCTGCGGCGCAGATTGGCCAGGATACGCCGATGCCGTCCATCGAGTTGTCGATAGAGCCAGTTGGCTTGAACTGCGATGCCAACTTCACCTGCGCGTACCGCAATACTCTGTCGTGGAAATCGGCAACATTACCGTTGCCGATGGAAAATAATCCGCAGGTCGTTTTCGAGCGCCTGTTTGGTGACGGCGGAACCGACGCGCAGCGCAGCGAACGTCGTGCGCAGGCGCGCAGTTTGCTTGATTCTGTGCGCGAACAGGTACGCAGTTTGAATCGCACTTTGCCGGCAGCCGACCAAGCACGACTTACTCAATACCTGGAGGAAGTACGCGAAATTGAACGCAGGGTTGCGCAGGTCGACGAGCGCCTGTCAGGCGGTCTAGAGCTGCCGGAAGCGCCGGTAGGCGTGCCGCGCGATTTTGAAACGCATATCGAACTGATGTTCGATCTGCAGGTGCTCGCATACAAGACCGAAATCACGCGCATCTCTACGTTGATGCTGGCGCGAGAAAACAGCAACGCCCGTTATCCTCGCAGCGGAGTCCGAGAGGGGTTTCACAATGCCTCTCATCACTCCAACGACCGCGCCAATATGGATCAGTTCGCTGTGATTAACCGTTATCACATTACGCAGTTTGCGAAGTTTTTGGAGAAACTCAAAAACACGCCGGATGGTGACAGCAATCTGCTCGATAATTCGATGATTCTCTATGGTAGCAGTCTGAGCGACGGCAACGAACACAACTTCGATCCGCTGCCGGTACTGCTCGCTGGCAAAGCAGCGGGGCGCTTGGAAGGTGGCCGCCATATACGGCACGCTGCGCAGACGCCGATGGCGAATTTGTTACTGACCATGCTCGATAAGCTTGACGTACACGTCGAAAGCCTGGGTGACAGCACCGGCCTGCTCAGCATTTGAGTTTCTCAAATAAAC
Source organism: Rhodospirillales bacterium (assembly GCA_024640665.1). Taxonomy (GTDB): domain Bacteria; phylum Pseudomonadota; class Gammaproteobacteria; order Steroidobacterales; family Rariloculaceae; genus JAHEEO01. The sequence continues at coordinate 8,958 of JAHEEO010000039.1, forward strand.
AGCTTGATCTTGAATCATTGCCCAGGTTCGAGGACGTAGCATATCAACGCACGTCCGCACGCTATCCGGGCGTTGCATTAGGTACGAGTTTAGCCCTGTTGTTGCCGGCCTATGTTGCCATGGTCGCTGCGCTCGTTTTCATCGCACCATTGCGTGCTGCCGCATTTGGGACGCCGCTCGGGTTGCTTGCCGTGGTAGCCATTTGCGTGCCTATTTTTGTACCCTGGTTTGCTTACAAGTCGGCGAGTGTGATCCGGTTTGCCGTTCGCGAACGCGACGTGATAGTCAAGAAAGGCATTTTTTGGAACAAGGAAACCATACAACCGATAAAACGCATTCAGCATGTAGAGCAAGCACAGGGGCCTGTCGATAAACGCTTCGGCCTGCACAAACTCAAGCTTTACAGTGCGGGTACAGGCCACATGAGTTTCGAGATTCCAGGCCTGGAGGAAGCCACGGCCGAGCGTATCAAGGCCTTTATTTTGCAGGCCAGGCAGGATGCCGGTACTCGTGACACAGCCAACGACGCGAATGCGCCGCCGCTGGCTGCAAAGGCTTCCGTAACCGCAGCGGAGCCGCACAAAAACTGCGGTGAAGAGCACGCAGATGATCGATGATGGCGCCGCGCAATCCTGGCAGCGATTGTCTCGCTGGTCGGTCGTGCATTTTGCGATGCGCGGGGTCATCCAAAGTCTGAGCGGGTTCATATTCTATGCGCCTGCCACGATGGGCGTGGCGGCTTCCCGGTTTTCTGAGTACGCGTGGCTGATACCCGGCGCGATTATTTCGCTTATTGTTTTTGGTTCAGTCATTGAATACGTATTCACGCGTTATCGGTTGCTGGACGATGCCGTGCAGCTGCAGCGCGGCGCGCTCTTTAAAAAGCGGCTGAATCTGAAGTTTGCGCGCGTACAGAATATAAGTATCGAGCACCCTTTCTATTTCCGGCCGCTGCAGCTCGCGAATGTCAAAATCGATGGGGCAGGCTCAGCTAAAGAAGAAATCTCCTTGGCCGCATTACAGCTCGGTGATGCCGAGCATGTACGTAAGTTCATTATTGCTCAGAGAGAGTCATTATCAGATCGCAGCCCATTCGACGGCGAACCTGAAGAACCTGGGTTCGAGACCACTGCTGCCGCTCAAGCAGAAACGGTGTTCTTTACGCGTTCTTTGCGAGATCTGATCATTCATGGTCTCACCAATAACCGCGCGTTCATTATTATCGGCGGCATTTTTGCATTTGCCGCACAGTCGAATTTCTCATATACGGACGCTATGCAATGGTTGGGCATCGACTTCGACGTGGTCGTGGCGGGTTGGAGTGTGATGCGAATGGTCGTGGTGGTTGTCGCATCGTTTGTATTGGCAATTGGGCTAATTGCGTTTTTCTCTGTCTTGGTTTCCGTCTTTTCCTATTATGGCTTTGAGCTTTCTCGCACTTCGCAACGGTTTATTGTGCGGCGTGGATTGCTCACTAAGCATGAAGTGCAGGTCCAGAAATCGCGCGTGCAAACGGTGACAATGAAACAGGACTGGCTCGACTATCTGCTTGGGAGACACAATATTATTTTCGAGCAGATCTCTCACCGGGCTGCGGGAGCCGAGCAGTGGTCCGGTAGTGACAAGCGAATTCTGATCCCGTCGGTTAAGTTGTCGGAAACCCCGCAGTTGACAGACCAGGTGTGGCCGATCGGACGGCTGGAGAATGTGCCATTTACGCCAATCAGCAAACGCTATTTCGTCAAATATGCGCGGATATTTTCAGCCGCTTATATCGCCGTTGGTTGTGCAGTGTATTTTGCGCTGGATCAATTCACACTGGCGCTGCCGATCTTGTGTGTCATTTGGCTGCTGCACATAGCTCTATTGTTCATGCGTTGGAAGCGCGCTGGTATTGCGATAGTCGATACCATGCTTGTTGCCAGAAGCGGTACGGTCGGTATCGACTATCGGGTGTTTCCCGCGTTCAAAGTGCAGGACGCAAGCCATATCCAATCGATTCTTATGAAACGTCGTGGCGTTAGCACCGTGCTGTTTCATACGGCAGCAACGTCAATCAGGGTACCGTATCTGCATTCTGGTTTTGCCAAACGCTTAATCGACCTGACGGTGTACCGAGTAGAAAGCACGGCTAGATCGTGGATGTAATCTTAATGAGTACGAATGTACTAATTTAGTCCGCGACGGTTGAGCAACGGGCTGACATTGGGTTCCCGGCCACGAAAAACTCTGAATAACGACATGGCGTCTTCACTGCCTCCGCGCGACAGTACAGCATCGCGAAAACGCTGACCGTTCTGGCGCAGCATGCCGCCGTTTTCTGTAAACCAATCTACGGTGTCTGCGTCCAGGACTTCGCTCCAGATATATGCGTAGTAACCAGCCGAGTAACCTCCCATGATGTGCGAGAAATACGGCAGTCGATAACGCGGCGGCACGGTTGCGAGATTTGCGCCTGCAGCCTCTAGCACGTTTGCTTCGAACGCCATGAGTTCCTCAGCTACCGGAATCTCGTCCTCGCTGAGCTGGAAGAGAGCTTGATCAATGACCGCAGCCGCCAGGTATTCGGTTGTCGCGTAACCTTCGTTGAACTGCTGAGATGCGAGCACGCGCTCGAGAAGCTCAGTTGGCATCGGTTCGCCAGTTTGGTAGTGGCGCGCATAGTTGCTCAATACCTCTGGCCAGGTGGACCACATCTCATTGACTTGCGAAGGGTACTCTACGAAGTCTCTCGGCACGCTTGTTCCGGCGAAACTTGGGTACTGAACGTTGGAGAACATGCTGTGCAGCGCATGCCCAAATTCGTGAAAGATTGTTGTGACTTCTGTAAACGTCAGCAGCGTGGGCTCGCCATCGGGTGGTTTTGGGATATTGATGTGGTTGGCTACTACCGCTCGCTTGCCCAGCAGATGCGATTGGCTCACATAGCTGCTGGCCCACGCGCCACCACGTTTACTGGCGCGAGCATACGGGTCGAATATAAAGAGACTGAGTGTCGAGCCGTCTTCTTCAAATACTTCGAAAACCCGAACGTCTTCTTGATATACCGGTAAGTCGAAGCGCTCCTCAAACCGCAGGCCGTATATTTGACCTGCCGCGAAAAATGCGCCGTTCTTAAGTACGCTATCGAGCTCCAGATAAGGCCGCAATTGCGACGCATCGAAAGTGAAACGCTGCTGCCTGAGTTTGTTTGCATAGAAGTTCCAATCCCAAGCTGCGAGTTCGAAATTGCCTGCTTCGACATCGATCAGAGCCTGCAGCTCTGCAGCTTCACGCTTGGCATTTGCGACGGCCGCAGGAGTCAACGCGCCAAGCCGCTCATTGACGGCCGTGACGGTCTTCGCTGTTTCGTCGTCGAGAACATATTCGGCGTGGTTGGCATAGCCCAGCAATGTGGCTTTGCGAGCGCGCAGTTTTGCTGTGCGGCTGACGATACTCCGATTATCGTACTGAGTGCCGCTGCTGCCGCGCGCCCGGGAGGTTTGAAAAATTCGTTCCCGAAGCGCACGGTTGGAGAGCGATTCGAGTGCCGGTTGCTGGGTTGTGTTGAGCAGCGGCAGAACGTACTTTCCGTCGAGGCCGCGTTCAAGTGCCGTGTCCGCAGCACTTTGAATTTCCGCGTCGCTCAGACCAGCGAGTTCGTTTGCTGAATCGATCACAATTGCAGACTCGTTTACCTCATTGAGTACGTTTTGGCCAAATTGAGTGCGCAAGTCCGCCAGCTCGGCGTTGATGGATCGGAGCGAGTCTTTTTGTTCAGCAGACAAAAGCGCGCCAGCGCGCACAAAACTGCGGTAAGTTTCTTCGATCAATCTTAGCGTTTCAGCATTGGTCTCAAGATTTTGCCGCTGCTGGTACAGGCTTTGGATGCGGGTAAAAAGTGCTTCATTGAGCAGGATGCGATCGTTATGTGCTGCCAGTCTGGGCGCAATTTCAGCTTGTACGGCTTTTATGGCATCGTTGGTGTGTGCCGAAGTCATGGCATAAAAGACCGACGATACGCGTGCAAGCGTTTGGCCGGACCGCTCGAGTGCAACCAATGTGTTGTCGATAGACGGTGCCGCAGCTTGGTTCGCAACGGCGTCGATTTCTGCAAGCTGCTCCTGCATACCTGCTTCGAAGGCGGGCAGATAGTGGGCGTCTTCGATGCTGTCGAACGGCGGATAGTTCAAAAAGAGCGGGCTTTCGGCCGCGAATGGGTTGTCGTCACGGAGCGGTGGCGAAACAATTGCGTTCGTGTCGGTCATCTGTGCTTCTTCGTGTGTAAGTGCATTGTGTGTGGTCTGTGGGTCTTTGGAGCAGGCGCCTAACGAAAGCGCAGCCAAAAAAAGGCCCATTCGAACGAAAATTAATTTCTTCATGCAGTGCCCGGATAGCGAGTGGGTGCGGTAACCAGGGAACAAGTATAGCGACAGGGCATGTAAGACTGAGCCATCCGTCACAAATTGATGACGTTCATCCGGTTTAAGGATGAATTCGATTTGCAGCTGTCTGCTGTCGTCGTATATTGTGTCGGCGATTATGTAATTTCGAAGGGTGAATAGCCCGATAGTACAAGATGGACGTGATGAATGCCGTTGGGGGGCGGTATCTGGTATTCGTAATTTTATATTAGGACTGGATTCAAACCACTATGAGCAAGCCGTCGTCAAGCTTATCAATACGAGGTCTCGGGGTTAGACCTTTGACAGTTGCGGTTGCCGCAGCGCTCGGATCATATTACTCGGTCGGCGCATTTGCCCAGCAGGGCACGGCAATCGAAGAGATTGTCGTCACTGCCACACGCCGCGCCAATACCGTACAAGATATTCCAATCAACATTACCGCAATTGGCGGTAATGATCTGCGTGAACAGCGTTTGGTCGGTCTGGACGAGATCGCTCGGGTTGTACCGGGTTTGCAGATCGTCGATAAGGGGCCGCGCGACGAGTTTACCGACATCCTTGCCCGTGGACTGAATACGGGCGCGTTAGGGCCGGCTTTACCCAGCGACACTGTTGCGATCTATTTGGGTGAAGTACCTTTAGCAGTCGATCTTAAGACGAATGATCTCGAACGAGCTGAGGTACTCATCGGGCCGCAAGGCACGCTTTATGGTTCCGGCACGCTCGGGGGCGCTATTCGCTATATACCGCGTAAGCCTCAAGACGAATTCGAAGCACAATTCAGGGGCAATATGTTCTCGCTGGATCACAGCGATGGCATTGGTAGCGACGTTGGATTTACTGTCAACACGCCCATCATCGACAACACACTGGCGTTTCGCGCGTCGCTCGACCGATTCGAAGACCCAGGTTACATCGACTACAACTACCTCGTGCGTGAGCCAGGTGTATCGAATCCGCAGCCGGATTTTGCTGACCCAGCGGATATCGCGGCAAACCTGCGCGGTGTAAAAGATGCCAATGGCGAAGAAACGCTATCCGCCCGACTCGGCCTGCGGTGGACGCCGACGGACTCTGTTGATGCGACACTTTGGTACTACTATCAAGATGTCGATGCCGAGGGCCGCAGCATGGCAAACGTTGAGTCTTTCGCTACCGGCCCATATGAATCGGGTTACCGGTATTTAGAGCCGAACAACTACCGCAGTGAATTGGTAGCGTTGGAACTCACTGCGGATCTGGGGTTTGCAGAGCTTACGTCGGCTACCGGCATCGGCACGTTCATGGAGCGGGGTCAGCGTGATCAAACAGATCTGTTATTGGACCTCGAATATGGCTACGAATTCTTTCCGTCGTTTTCGGGATTTACGCGCGAGATTGGTGACGAAGACAGTACGACTCAGGAATTCCGGCTCGTATCGAACGGCGGCGGGCCCCTCAACTGGATAACTGGTTTTTTCTACAGTAAGTATGAACAGCTCACCACCAGTGAAGAATTTACGCCTAATTTCGATCAATATGCTGTCGATAATTTCGGCGGTGTGCAGCTGCGTCCGGATGCACTTGAGTACATCGAGCTGACGGACGATGTTCGAACGGAAAAGGCGCTGTATGGGGAACTCAGTTATGCGTTTGCCGACGACTGGGAAGTGACGCTGGGAGCGCGACTGTACGAGTTTGAAGAAGAACTGGTGGGCGGATTTGGATTGCCATTGTATTACACGGTTTTTCTGGGTTATCCGCAGGATTTTGTCGGGCTCGACTTGGCAGCTAATAACACTGACGACAGTGGGAGCCTGTTCAAGCTCAATCTGGCGCACAATTTCACTGATGACATTCTCGGATATGCGACTGTTTCGGAGGGATACCGCATCGGCGGCTTGAACGCCGTGCCTGAATGCACGCCGGAACAGATTGCCAGCACGACACAACAACTGTGTGCGCTGCCGGATGAGATCCTGATAAAGGCAGATACAACGACCAATTACGAATTGGGTGTGCACAGCACTTTAGCCAATGGAAGCTTAGTCTTGAACGCGGCGGTTTATTACATCGACTGGAACGATGTTCAAGTGGCTGACACAACGACTAACGGGCAGCTCAATATAACCAGCAACGGCGGTAAGGCTGAGAGCAAAGGTGTGGAGTTGAGCGCCGACTGGCGTATCGGCTCAGCTTGGCGGCTTACGGCATCTTTTGCCTATAACCAAGCAGAATTGGCCGAGTCGACAAGCGGTATATTGGGCGACAGCTTAACCGGCGATCTATTTACGCCTGCCGGTTCGCGCTTACCGGGATCTCCAGAAGCGCAGGGTACGATCGGTGCGACATATTCGACGTCGCTGAGCAACGGCTGGGGGCTCGATGTGCGTTACGGCATATCCTATATGGGCGATATCGCCAATAGTCTGGCTGCCGAGCAATTTCCCGACGTGTTGCCCTGGCGCGGAGAAATCATTCCGAGCTACACGCTGCAGAATCTAACGATTGGATTATCCAGCGACCAGTGGACCGCGGCATTTTATGTGGATAACCTGGCCGACGAGTATGCCATTACTGGTACACGTTCGAGCCGCAGGATGTTGCCACAATTCCGCGGCGACCTGAACGGGTTTTTACTCCGCAGCTATGGCTACTACGTTGGCCGGCCTCGCACAGCGGGTGTGAGTTTCACATACGATTTCTAGACGCTGTAATTAAGTTTCACTCTGCAGGTTCGCCACGGTAGAGCGGTGCGCGGTATAGTGCTCCGCTCTACTATGCAGCAATCTCTAAACTCACAAGTAGCCACGCTTCACCGCCAAGCCCAGCAGGCATTGGCAAAGCGCCAACTGCGCGAAGCGCACGAGTATTGCGCGCGCATCTTATCGATCGAGCCCGGACATGCCGACGCGCACTTCTTGATGGGCATGATTGCGTTTTCGCAGAACCGAATCGGCAAG
>JAHEEO010000240.1 GCA_024640665.1 Rhodospirillales bacterium
AATGATGACGAACTGAACTGACCTGGACATTTCTCGCACGATATCAGAGAATCGACCCACATTCGCTTCGTCGAGCGGCGCGTCGACCTCGTCCAATAGACAGAACGGCGCTGGGTTGAGTCCGAAGATCGAAAACACGAGCGCCACGGCGGTCAGAGCCTTCTCGCCGCCCGACATCAGATGGATCGTGCTGATACGCTTGCCTGGCGGTCGCGCCATGATCGAAACACCGGCTTCGAGCAGGTCCTCACTCTCAAGCTCGAGGTAGGCTTGACCGCCGCCAAAGAGACGCGGAAACAGCTCGCTGAGACCTTGGTTAGCCTTGTCGAACGTATCCTTGAATTTCGTTCGCGTCTCACGATCGATCTTACGAATCGCATTTTCGAGTGTCGTCAAAGCCTCGGACAAGTCTTCGTACTGGGCATCGAGATACTTCTTGCGCTCAGACTGCTGCTCGAACTCTTCGATCGCAGCCAGATTGATCGCACCCAACCGCTGAATCTTGCGCTCGATCGAATCGAGCTGCTCGGTCCATGCGGCAGTCGTTGCATCTTCGGCGAGACCACCAACGACGGCATCGAATTCCAATCCCGATGCGTCGAATTGCTCTCTAACGGTTTCCGCACGCACTTGAATCTCACGCAGCGACAAACGCATCGAGTCTGCCCCTTCACGCGCCTCATCGACGGCGTTCTGGCTTGCAGAACGCTTGTGCTCGTGCTCCCGCACTTGCTGATCGATCGACTCTACGCTCGTTCGGGCTGCCTTCAGCCTCTCCTCGATCTCGCGCTGTCTTTGTCGCTGCTCACCGAGCGTGGTCTCGTCTTGCACGAGCGGCTCGCCGCCAGACTCGATCATCGCCGTCAATTCGGCTTTGCGCTTGATTAAATGCTCTTGCTGCGCCTGGACGCGTTTCAGCGCGGCGCTTGCAGACTCCTTCGAGCTGCGGCGCGATTCGACCTTTATCGCGATCGACTGGGCGCGCTCGCGGCACTGTTCGGCTTGTTCGCGAGCGGCTGCGAGCTGCTCGTGCAAACCCGCAAGCTCAGACTCGATTGCCGAGTGCTGTACCGCCATCTCATCTCGCTGCGCGCCCGCGCTCGCAAGCTGTTCCTGACTGAGCTGGGCCCGGCTCGCCAACTGCTCGCGCTCGCGCGTCAACTCGGTGATCAAGTCACCGAGCTGCGCCGCACGCGCCTGCATCTGTGCCAGCTCGTTTCGGCTGCCCGAGAGACGCGACGTGATTTCGGCGAAAAGTTGCTGGCGCCGAGCTAGCTCGCGCTGAGTCGTTTCGCGAAGCTGTTCGAGCTGCTCCAGGCGGGTGCGCGTATCTGCAAGTGCCTTGAACACTTCGTCGGCACGACGGCCAGCCGTCGCAACGACTTCGCGTAGTTTATCGATTTCCTCGCTTCGCGCGATCACGCCCATGCGCGGATCGTCGCGACCGCTTATGCGTAGCCAATGCCGCCCGAGCCACACACCACCGCGTGTAATCACAGAGTCGCCGTCACCCAGGCGACCACGCAGCGCGAGCGCCTCGTTCAGGTCTTCAACCGCGTAAATGCCGTGGAGCAGATTTGCCGCAGCCGGTGGTGCGAATACGTAACGCGACAGAGGCGTAGCATCCGATGAACCAGCAGCAAGACTTTCATCACGAACGGCAGCTTCAATCAAACTCAAGCTCCCGTCGCCGACTTCGGCCAAACCTGTTGCGAGCTCGTCGACACTGCTGACGGTCACTGCCTGCAAATACCCACCGAGAGCGACTTCGACGGCGCGTTCCCAACCGCTCTCCACTTCGAGCACTTCGGCGAGTCGCTCACTCTGAGCGAGCGAACGCGAGGAAAGCCATTTATCGACGTGACTCGAGACCTTGCCGAGCGCAGCCTCTTGCAGTGCCTCGAGCGAAGCAAGGCGGCCGCGGTCGTTCTGGAGCTGCGCCCTGACTTCATCGAGCCGCTCGGAAACGCGCTTCTCCTGTTCTCTGAGCTGGCCGATTTGGTGCGTAACGGACTCTAGCCCCCGTGTCGCCTCGGCGCACGCTGCCCCTACTTTCTCTTCGTTCGACACCAGCGATGCAAGCCGTTGCTCGACGGACACCGGAGCGAGACTACCAAGCTCGCCTTGGTGTTTTTCCAGATCGGCATTGAGGCGGTCGCGCTGTGCGGCGAGCTGCTCCAAGCGCGTCTCTTCCACTTGCACCGTTCTGTGCACATCCGCCGATGAGCTTGCCAGCGAATCGCGCCGAGCCCGCCAGTCTTCCATCGCATGCTCGACGGCATTTAGCCCTTCCTCGGCTTGGCGCTGCTCACCGAGTGCCCCCTCCAAATCCGGACTCAAAGAGTTCAGCAGCTGCTCGAGCTGCTCTAGTTCGACTTGGTCGTTAGCGATATGTCCGCGAATTTCCTCGAGCTGCGAGTCGGTCGATGAAAGATCATCGCGCTGCCGCGCCAAAGTTTCTTTGCGATGCTTGATCGATTGTTCCAGTCGCGCGATCTCTGCGCCGACTCGATAGTAATCGCCCTGCACAGTATTGAACTGTTCCGCAGCCTCGGCTTGGGCTGTGCGCGACGCTTCGATTGCACCCTCAACAGCAGCCCGCTCGGCAACTGCGGCTTCCAGCGCACTTTGCCGCGCGCTCAATTCCGCCTGTTTGTGTTCGAGTTCAGCATTCAACGACTGCAAACGCAAGACGAGCAATTCAGCAGATACTTGCCGCTCTTCGGACTTCAACTGTTTATAACGCTCGGCCGATCGCGCCTGGCGCTGCAGATTGCTGAGCTGCTTGTCGATCTCGTCGCGCACGTCGGCAAGACGTTCGAGATTGTCGCGCGTGTGGCGAATGCGATGCTCAGTCTCTCGCCTTCGCTCCTTATATTTCGATATGCCAGCAGCTTCTTCGAGAAACGCCCGCAACTCCTCCGGCTTGGCCTCTACCAAGCGCGAAATCATGCCCTGCTCGATAATCGAATATCCGTGCGAACCGAGACCCGTGCCGAGCAGGATCTGCGTAATGTCCTTGCGTCTGCAGCGCGTATTGTTCAAATAGTATTGAGATACGCCGTCCCGAGTCACGACTCGACGAACGGCGATTTCGGTGTAGCTGGCATAAGGACCCGACACCGTGCCGTCCGTGTTATCGAAGCTCAGCTCGATGCTCGCCTGCCCAACCGGTTTCCGACTGCTCGAGCCGTTGAAAATGACGTCGGCCATAGAATCGCCACGCAGGGTCTTCGCCGATGATTCGCCGAGTACCCAACGGATAGCGTCGATGACGTTCGATTTACCGCAACCGTTCGGCCCCACGATCCCCATCAAATTACTGGGAAAATTAATCGTTGTGGGGTCTACAAAAGACTTGAAGCCCGCAAGCTTTATCTTGTTCAGGCGCATGTGATTTTAGTATTTACCTCAGGGAATACGAGGCCAGCGTGGCTCGAATAAGCGGCGTAGTGTAAAGTAATTTTTCGGTTAAGACGATGTCCGTTTTACGTTTAGAGTTATGCCGCAATCATGACGACTAGCCCTTCAAAATCACTCGAAACTTTCGCCAATCCCAATCCGGAAACCGACTATGTCATTCGGATCCGGATACCTGAGTTCACCTGTTTATGCCCGAAGACCGGACAACCTGATTTCGCGACCATTTACATCGAATACATACCTAACACCGAATGTGTCGAGCTTAAGTCACTGAAACTGTACATGTGGTCATTTCGCGACGCCGGCGCCTTCCACGAAGCTGTGACGAACGAAATCATGCGGGAGCTGCGTGACCTTCTTGCCCCCCGGTTCCTTCGGATCACTGCCGATTTCAACGTCCGAGGCGGCATTTACACGTCCGTGACGGCCGAGCACCGTCAACCCGACTGGGCCCCGGCACTACCCGTCATTTTCGGAAACGCCGCGTCCTAGCAGATTTCGACTCGCGGCACTTCCGCTGCGCTTTTGCCTATGTATAATCGCCGGTCTTGTTTAACGGGTCTTGGAGGCCAACACCATGCCTGCAAAGAAGGCCGCCACCAAGAAGAATAAGAAAGTTGCCAGCAAAAAGCCCGCAGCCAAAAAGGCTGCGGCAAAGTCTGTTGCGCGCAGCAAGAAAACTGCTGCACGCGGCACGGCAAAGAAGAAGCCATCGACTAAGAAGTCGACGGCGGTAAAACCTGCGGGCGCAACGAAGAAGAAATCCGCTTCGAAGAAGGCCACGTCCAAAAAGACGGGCGCTCGCAAAGGGTCTACTAGCAAGAAGTCGACCAGCAAAAAGTCGACGAGCAAGAAGTCGACGAGCAAGAAGTCCGTAGCCAAGAAGCAGCTACCAGCAGGCAAGAGTGCCGCAAAGCAGCCAACACGGCCCGCGAAAGCAGCCTCACCCGCCAAGAGTCCAGCGATCAAAGCGGCGACTCCCAGCAGGACGCAAACCACCCGCAGCACGGCAGCTGCAACGCCAAAGATCAAAGCAGGTACGAGTCTCTTGAACGGTCCATTGCGCGGCTTTCAGCCATATCAGCCGAAACGCGGCGAAATCTACATGAGCGA
>JAHEEO010000040.1 GCA_024640665.1 Rhodospirillales bacterium
AACGCAGGGTCGGCGGCCTTCGTCTCGAACCTCACAAGACAATGTCGACTCAACAAGCAATAAGGCCCGCTTTCATACCGAGCCGGCTGATTATTCCGCTCGACTCGCAGCATGGAATCGCGCCCAGGCTCGCTGTAGCCGTGGGCGAGCACGTTCTCGGTGGGCAAATCATTGCCCGCACGCCCAGCCAAAGCGGCATCGCCGACATTCACGCGTCAGCTTCTGGATTCGTCACGGCAATAGAAAAGCGCAGAATCCAATCCGCGCAATCGGAAGACGATACCCTCTGCGTCGTCATCAAGACTGATGAGCAGAATCAAATGCTGGAAAAGCCAAATGCCGGCTGGCCAACAGACGACGCGCGGGAACTATTACGATGCGCAGGGATTGTTGGCTTAGGTGGTGCCGCCGTATCCACCGCTTGGAAACTTGCACAAGCGCAAAACCACCACACGGTGATAATCAACGGCGCAGAATGCGAACCATACATTAGTTGCGACGATATGCTGATGCGCGAGCACGCGGATGAAATAATCTCCGGCTGCATCGCGATAACCGACCTGCTACGAGCGCAGCAGTGCATCATTGCGATCGAACGCGACAAACCGGAAGCCATTAAGGCCATGCGGGATTTCGCTGAATCTTGCGCAGATCCTCGTTTGCGTCTGGCCGAAATCCCGAGCATATATCCGGCTGGTGGCGAACGGCAGCTTGTCGAGTTACTGCTTGATTTGGAAGTGCCCAGCGGAGGCTATCCAAGCGACCTTGGAGTGGTTTGCCAGAATGTAGGCACAGCCAGGTCAGTGCACCGCGCAATACACCACGGCGCTCCGCTTATTTCGCGCGTAGTGACTGTGACTGGTGGCGGAACCCAGCAGCCGAGCAATAACGATGTGCTTATTGGCACGCCGATTGAGGAACTCATTCAGCACTGCGGCGGATACACAGCCTCGGCAACGCACCTGATTTTAGGCGGCAGCATGATGGGCGTTTCGCAGCCGGACGATGCCATTCCTGTCACAAAGGCCACAAACTGCGTAATCGTCGCGGCCAGTTCGGAATTCATCGCGACCAGCAAGTCCTGGCCGTGCATTCATTGCGGCGACTGTGCCGCCGCGTGCCCTGTCCGCCTGCAGCCCCAAGAACTGCACCGCGCTGCACAGAGCGCGGATTTCGACGCACTGACTGAATTCGGCCTCGTCGATTGTATCGAGTGCGGCTGCTGCGACGTGATATGCCCCAGCCACATTTCGCTTACAAGTAGTTTCGTCGATGCCAAGGCAGAATTTGGCCGGAGACTCTCGAAAGAGCACGCCGCTCAGCAAGCCCAGATTCATTTTGAAGCACGTCGCGACCGACTGGAAACACTCGAGCAGCAAGAAACCGAGCAGCAGGCCGCTTTAGTAGAGCAATTGGGCAGTGAACAAGCCGAACGTCAGCGCTTGATTGCAGCTGCTGTGAAACGTGCTCGCCAACGCCGTCGCGCCCCGGACGACTCCAAGTGAACCGGCAATTCAAGACCACCACAGCTCCGTATACGGTCCCTCGAATTTCCGTGCCGCTCACAATGCGCCGCGTACTTTATGCACTGACACCTGCTGGCTGTGTCTACATCTGGTTTTTCGGCTATGGCTTCCTGATTAATCTCGCTATCGCAGGGGTCATTGCCTTTGCAGCAGAGCACCTCGCACTGCTTTTGCGCCGCGACGTAAGCGGCGCTGGCATCGGCGACGGCAGCGCGCTGGTGACAGCAGCTCTGCTGGTATTTGCGATTCCGCCATTAGTCCCGTGGTGGATACCAGCATTCGGTTGCACGGTCGCGATTTTGCTTGCAAAACAACTCTATGGTGGCCTCGGCAAAAATTTGTTCAACCCCGCCATGGTCGGTTACGTCACCTTGCTCGTGTCGTTCCCGGTAGAAATGACTCAGTGGATTCCTCCACAGTTCGGCGATCTCGATTATCAGCATCTCGGACTTGTTGCCAGCCTGCAATACAGCCTGTTCGGCGCATTACCCAGCGAACTTACGATGGATGCGCTTACGCGAGCGACGCCGCTCGACCTGGTCAAGGAAGGCCTCAGGGGAATGCAGACTTTCTCCGAGATTCGCAGCGGTGCCCTATTTGGTGATTATGGCGGACGCGGCTGGGAATGGGTCAGCAATGCAATTGCAGCAGGCGGACTCTTTTTGCTACTGACCCGCACCATCCGCTGGCAAATTCCATTTGCGGTAATTGCCGGCATGCTCGTTCCCGCAACTTTGCTGTACCTTTTGGATCCAAGCCGGTATGCATCACCCGGGTTTCACTTGTTTAGCGGGGCCACGATGCTTGCTGCCTTTTTCATTGCAACAGACCCCGTTACAGCTGCAACCAGCGATCGCGGAAGATTAGTTTTTGGCGCTGGCATTGGTATGCTTGCCTATGCCATCAGGGTTTGGGGTGGATACCCGGATGGATTTGCATTCTCGGTACTATTGATGAACGCGGCAGTGCCTATCATTGATCGATTTACACGTCCCCGGATCTATGGCCACTAGTTCCCCTTCAGCCATTCGAACCTTGCTGCTGGTGACCGCCGTGGCTATCGGCGCAGCCGCAGTAATAACCGTCGCTTACGAATTCAGCCGAGAACGAATCGCAACCAACGAACGCGCTCGCGTTCTCGCAAACTTGCGAGGCGTCACAGCAACCCTCACCGATAGCGAGCGTCTCACGCCAACACAACTGCGACTCAGCGTTATTGGAGAACCTGCAGACCCAAACAGCGTTTTTGCAATGCGCGATGAGAATGACGCAGTGCACGCACTGATCTACTCCGTTAGTGCTCCTGATGGATATAACGGAGCAATCAATCTACTTGTCGGCGTATCTCTCAGCGGCACCGTTACGGGCGTGCGAGTTGTCAGCCACCGCGAAACGCCTGGACTTGGCGATGCTATAGAAACAGGCAAATCGAATTGGCTGGAACAATTCACAGGCAAGGGGCTAAAAGACCCGCAACACTGGGCAGTCGAAAAAGACAACGGCCCATTCGACTCGTTGACTGGTGCGACCGTCACGCCGCGTGCTGTCGTCGCCGCAATAAATCGCGCCCTGACGTTTCATGCACAGCACAGCGAAAAGCTATTGACCGACGCCGAGCATGGTGGGGACGAGACGGATGACTGAGTCGAGCTCGCTGCTTCAGCGCGGCCTTTGGAAGGATAATCCTGCTCTGGTCCAATTGCTCGGCTTGTGCCCGTTACTCGCGGTCACAACAACCGTTGTAAATGCGACGTTACTCGGCATCGCTACAATGGCCGTGCTGCTTGCGACCAACGCGGTAATATCGTTGCTGCGGCGCGCATTAGTTCCAAGCGTTCGTATACCTTTGTTCGTGTTGATCATCGCTTCGTTCGTTACGGCAGTCGACTTATTGATTAATGCCCTATTTCATGATCTGCACTTGCTGATCGGCCTGTTTATTCCATTAATCATAACCAACTGCGCCATACTTGCGCAGGCAGAAACAGTGGCGAGCAAGGCGGGCCTTCGGACAGCTGTAACATCCGCGCTCGGGGTCGGCCTGGGATTCCTGGGGGCATTGGTCGCGCTCGGTGCGATACGTGAAGTGCTGGGCCAAGGCACGTTATTCAGCGGGTTCGAAATGCTGTTCGGTGAGGCAGGCGCTGCTTTAGAAATAGCAATGCCATTCAGTGGCGCGCTAGCCGTTGTGCTCGCGCCCGGCGCATTTTTTGGCCTCGCATTGCTCATAGCCGGTCGAAACTTTATCGCTCAACGAGCCAACCGCTCCGCAAGCGCGCTCGAACCAAATCAACAAGACACATGAACGCAGCGAAACGATATGAGATTTACGCCCGGCTGCGTGATGCCAACCCTAACCCAACGACGGAACTTATCTACCAATCGCCGTTTGAACTGCTTGTGTCTGTCATTTTATCTGCCCAGGCAACAGATGTTAGCGTCAACAAAGCAACCCGCTCTTTATACAAGAAGGCCAATAGTCCGCAAGCCATGCTTGCGCTTGGCGAAGCTGGCCTGAAACATTACATTCGCACGATCGGACTCTTCAATACGAAAGCGGCGAATATCATCAAGACCTGCCGCCTCCTAGTGGAAAAATATGGCGATCAAATCCCTGCAGACCGCGCCGCGCTCGAAGCATTGCCCGGCGTCGGTCGCAAGACAGCGAATGTCATCCTGAATACAGCCTTCGGACAACCGACCATTGCAGTGGACACGCACATTTTCCGCGTTGCCAATCGTACCAAGCTCGCTCAGGGACCCACGGTAACCGCCGTAGAAAAGAAGCTCATGAAGGTTACGCCAAATGAATTCAAGCACGATGCTCATCATTGGCTGATACTGCATGGGCGATACGTCTGCAAAGCGCAAAAGCCGCTGTGTCGCGAGTGCATATTGGCAGACTTGTGCGAATACAAAGAAAAAACGCTGTAGCTTAGAAATCGCTGTTGCACGCAAGCATTGCGCTGCTTGCTTTGGCTAGCGCTTGGGCAGATATAAATCTGTAATGGTGCCTTCAGCAACTTCTGCCGCAAATGCCAGCGTTTCCGACAAAGTCGGGTGCGGGTGAATTGTCAGCGCGATGTCTTCAACATCACAACCCATTTCGATGGCGAGACAAGCTTCTGAAATGAGGTCGCCAGCACTACTGCCAACGATGCCTACACCTAAGACCCGATCGGACTTCTTATCAACGAGAACCTTGGTCATACCCTCTGAACGGCCCAGTGCGAGCGACCTGCCGCTTGCCGCCCATGGAAACACGCCCTTTTCGTAATCAATCCCGTCCGCTTTCGCTTGCTCTTCGGTCATCCCGACCCAAGCGATTTCCGGATCGGTGTATGCAACTGACGGAATAACCCTCGCATCGAAATAGCTTTTTTCACCAGCTGAAACTTCAGCAGCCACACGACCTTCATGCGTCGCTTTATGTGCCAGCATGGGTTGTCCGACAATATCACCGATGGCATAAATGTTTGGTACATTGGTGCGCATTTGTTTATCGACTTCGATGAAACCGCGATCGCTGACGTCGACGCCTGCTTGTTCGGCATCGATCAATCCGCCATTTGGACGTCTACCCACGGCCACAAGCACGCGTTCGTATACTTGTTGTGACTGAGGCGCGTTCTTGCCTTCAAATTCAACAGCTATGCCGGCGTCCTGCGCGGTCATTGCCGTCACGCCCGTACCCAACATGATGGATCCGTAGCGCTGTTCCAAGCGCTTCTGCAATGGCCGAACCAAATCGCGATCGCAACCGGGGATCAGAGTATCCGTCAACTCGACGATCGACACCTGCACTCCCAGCGCATCGTAAACAGTGGCCATTTCCAGACCGATAATGCCGCCGCCTACTACCAGCAGGTTCTTTGGCAATGGATCTAACTGCAACGCGCCCGTCGAATCGACAATACGCGGGTCTTCCGGCAGCCCGGGAAATTTGGTGGGTTCGGAACCGGCCGCAATAATGCACTGATCGAACTCCACAAGCCGTCGCTCACCGTCTGTTTCAACCTCGATTGATCGTTCGGACACGAAACGTCCGTATCCCGTTACCACATTCACCTTGCGCTGTTTGGCCAATCCAGCCAGCCCCTGCGTAAGTTGACCAATGATCGAATCCTTCCAGCCGACGAGCTTCCCAGCATCAATTTTGGGCGCGCCAAAATCGATGCCATGCGCCTTCATTTCGTGCACTTCCTCGACAACCCGGGCCGCATGCAACAGCGCCTTCGATGGAATACAACCAACATTGAGGCAGACTCCCCCAAGGCTGGGCCATCGCTCGATGAGCGTGACTTCCATACCAAGATCAGCGGCCCGAAATGCCGCCGTATAACCGCCCGGACCCGCACCGAGCACGACCAAGCGCTGCCCGAACTGTTCACGAGGCGACACTTGTTTAATAACGGCTGCGCTCGATTGCGCGGCCGCGCCTCCAGCGCCGCTCTTCTGCGGCGCGACGGGTGTCTCGACTTGCGTCTCGACAGAGGCGCGGTTGAGCTCGGCCTGAGTCGACTTCTGCGAGGCTTCCGGTGTCGTAGCAGCGGCTGTTGCGGCCTGCCCAACCTCCAGTCTAGCAATGACGTCACCGGCAGAGACTTTCTCGCCAACAGCAATCATCACCGCAGTTACCTTGCCGCGCTGTGGCGCAGGTATGTCCATTGCCGCTTTGTCGGTCTCAACGGTCAATAGCGGCTGCTCTGCCTCGACTTGATCGCCAATGCTGACCAAGACCTCAATTACGTCTACCGAATCGAAGTCGCCCAGTTCGGGCACGCGAACGTCGATTTCGCTCATTCGCCTGCCTCGAGCAACCGATCTACATCGCCTAACGCTGCGCTCAAATAAGTGATGAAACGTGCAGCCTGGGCGCCATCGATTACGCGATGGTCATACGATAGCGATAACGGCAACATGAGTCGCGGCACAAACTCTTTATCCGTGTATACCGGCTGCCAATTGCTGCGTGACACGCCCAGAATGGCCACCTCGGGAGCATTGATAATCGGCGTAAAGTAAGTGCCGCCGATTCCGCCTAAGCTCGAAATCGTAAACACGCCTCCTTGCATGTCTTTTGCTCGAAGCTTACCGTCTCGCGCCAGCGCGCTTAGTTCGCCGAGTTCGCCGGCGATTTCGAACACACTCTTCTTATCGGCATCGCGTATTACCGGCACGACCAAACCATTGGGCGTGTCGGCGGCGAACCCGATGTGCGAATAATTTTTCATGACGAGGCTTTCGCCATCGGCAGAAAGAGAAGCTTTAAAGGTTGGAAACTCCTCTAATGCCAGCGAGCAAGCCCGCAGGATAAACGCCAGCGGTGTCAGTTTGACGCCTTGTTTTTCAGCATCGGCTTTAAGCGCCTTTCGCTGCGTTTCTAGCTCGGTGATGTCGGCCATGTCATGCTGAGTAACATGTGGCAGATTCACCCAGCTCGCGTGCAGCCGAGGCCCGGATATCTTTTGAATTCTTGAAAGTTTTACGACGTCGACTTCACCGAATTTCGCGAAATCGACTTCCGGCACGGATGGAAGGGCAGGCTGAGATGGAGTGCCTCCCGAAAGCATGACTTGTTTAACGTAGGCCTTTACGTCGTCAGCTGTAATGCGCTGCTTGACGCCACTGCCTTGTACCCGCCCAAGGTCGACACCGAGTTCTCTTGCCAGCTTGCGCACCGATGGACTGGCATGCGCCAGCCCGAAACGTGCTTCGTCTACGGCCGGCAACCTAGCAGCCTGAGACGCTCCCCGCGCAACGTCGGCAGTCGAAGACGATTGACCGACAGCCGGCTTATTTGCCACGACCGCAGCACTATGCTGCGACAAGGACGCCGCTCCGGGAGAATCAGTAGACGAACCGCTGGCAACTGATACAGGCTCGGAACCGGACGGCTGAAGTATCGCAACAACATCACCAGCGGAAACTTTGTCGCCCGTTGTAACCTTCATTTCAACAATGACGCCGCCTTCCGATGCCGGCACATCCATTGCAGCCTTCTCCGTTTCTACGGTAATCAGCCCCTGCTCCGGCTTTACGGTATCTCCGGCAGCAACGAGCACCTCGATGACCTCCACATTGGCGAAGTCACCCAAGTCTGGCACGGTCACTGGCTTAGGCGCAGCGACTTGTTCAGCAGACTGCGCACTCGAACGAGGGGTTTCGGCCGCTTCGTCCGGCGCCGCTGCAGCCGCGCCTTGTGCCGGGTTGTCGCTATCACTCGCGGGCACTGACTGAGCATCGCTTGCGGCTTCCAATACTGCGATGACGTCGCCGGCAGATACGCGATCACCGACAGCCACCGTCAATTTGAGCAATTTGCCTGCGGCCGGTGATGGAATATCCATCGCGGCCTTGTCTGTTTCAACGGTCAGCAGAGGCGCTTCTACAACGATATCGTCGCCTGGCGCCACGAGCACATCGATTACTTCTACGTCTGAAAAATCACCCAGATCTGGAACGACGACATCTACCATATCAAGACCGCCGCATGTTTAAAGGGTGACCGGATCGGGTTTATTGGGATCTATGCCGAACTCTGCAATAGCCCCAACTACTGTCGCCATGTCCAGCGCTTCCTCGTCCGCCAGTGACTTAAGCGCCGAAACGACAATAGACTTTGCGTCGACCTCGAAAAAGTCACGCAGTGCCGCACGGCCGTCGCTGCGCCCAAACCCATCGGTACCAAGCACCGTGTAGTGCCCTGGCACCCACTGCCGGATCTGATCTGCAACCGTCTTCATGTAGTCGCTCGCCGCAATGAACGGACCATCCGTACCCTGCAGACAATCTTGAACAAAACTCGTGCGCGGCGTTTCGTCCGGGTGCAGTTCATTCCAACGCTCCACTTGAAGGGCTTCGCGACGCAATTCGCTGAAGCTCGTCACGCTCCAAACATCCGCGGGAATTCGGTACTTGTCTTCGAGAATCTTCGCGGCTTCGATTACCTCGCGAAGTATTGTTCCCGCACCGAACAACTGCACGCGCATCTTGCCGCGCATGCCCTCGCGCAGCCGGTACATGCCGCGAAGAATGCCTTCCTCGGCGCCAGCGGGCAGCGCCGGATGCGCATAGTTTTCGTTCATCGCCGTGATGTAGTAGAAAACGTCCTCCTCGTCTTCACACATGCGCCGCATTCCGTCTTGAATAATTACGGCCATCTCGTACGCATAACACGGATCATATGCACGGCAATTCGGAATCGTCGTCGCTGTGAGCAGACTGTGTCCGTCTTGATGCTGCAGGCCTTCTCCAGCTAGCGTCGTACGCCCTGCCGTGCCGCCGATTAGAAAACCTCGTGCCCGCATATCGCCGCCAGCCCAGGCAAAATCGCCGATACGCTGGAAGCCGAACATTGAGTAGTAGATGTAGAACGGGATCATCTGTACGCCGTGATTTGCGTACGAAGTCGCGGCTGCAATCCACGAGCAATAGGCGCCGCCTTCGTTGATTCCCTCTTCGAGAATCTGCCCTTTCTTGTCTTCACGGTAGTACATCAGCTGATCGGAATCTTGCGGCGTGTAAAGCTGCCCTCGGGATGAATAAATGCCGATCTGCCTGAATAGGCCTTCCATGCCAAACGTGCGGGCCTCATCAGGGACGATAGGCACGATGCGCGGACCAATTTCTTTGTCTCTCAACAAAGTTGTAAGAATTCTTACAAACGCCATCGTCGTAGAGATTTCGCGATCGCCGCTGCTTTCCAGTTGGGTCTTGAAAAGATCTAGCGGAGGCACTGGAGACGCGGAACACTTCGAGCTACGCACCGGATAAGAACCGCCAAGGGCATCGCGCTGGCCTTTGAGGTAGAGCATCTCTTCGCTGTCTTCGCCTGGCTTGTAATACGGCAGGCTTTCGAGGTCTTCGTCGGCAACTGGAATCCGGAATCGATCACGAAACGCGCGAATATTCTCTAAACTAAGCTTCTTCTTCTGGTGGGTGATATTCTGCCCTTCGCCGGCATCGCCCATGCCATAGCCCTTCACTGTCTTGACGAGAATTACGGTTGGGCGACCTTTATGTTCACTTGCCTGCTTGTAGGCAGCAAATACTTTCAGCGCATCGTGCCCACCACGATTCAGCCGCCAGATGTCTCGGTCAGTCATATTTGCGACCATTTCCCGCAAAACGGGATCGCGGCCAAAGAAATGCTCGCGCGTATAGGCGCCATCTTTCGCTTTGAAGTTCTGGTATTCACCGTCAACGCACTCTTCCATCACCCGGCGGAGCGCGCCCGTTTGATCTTTCGCAAGTAAAGGGTCCCAGCGCGACCCCCAAATCACTTTGATCACATTCCAACCGGCGCCCTGATAAGCGGCCTCGAGTTCCTGGATGATCTTGCCGTTACCGCGCACCGGCCCATCGAGCCGCTGCAGATTGCAATTGATTACAAAGACCAGGTTATCGAGGCGCTCACGGACCGGCATCGTAATCGCACCCATCGATTCGGGCTCGTCTGTTTCTCCGTCACCGAGAAAGCACCAGACTTTTCTGTCCTGCTCAGGCAGGACTTCGCGATGCTGCAAATACCGCAGAAAACGCGCTTGATATATCGCCATCATCGGCCCGAGGCCCATCGAAACTGTCGGAAATTGCCAGAATTTAGGCATCAGCCATGGGTGCGGATAAGACGATAGACCCGATCCGACGACTTCCTGTCGAAAATGATTGAGATTGTCTTCGGACAGGCGCCCTTCTAGAAACGCACGTGCATAAATCCCCGGGGAGGAATGGCCCTGGAAAAACACGAGATCACCGCCATGCTCTGGCGTTGGCGCGCGCCAAAAATGATTGAACCCGACCTCATAAAGCGTTGCAGAGGAGGCATAGCTCGCGATATGACCGCCATATTCGGAACTCTTGCGGTTTGCGTTGACGACCATCGCCATCGCGTTCCACCGCAGGTAGGACTCGATGCGGCGCTCGATGGAGCGGTCACCGGGATACTCTGGCTCTTGCGTGACAGGGATCGTGTTTACATAAGCGGTATTGGGGCTGTACGGCAGATAGGCCCCTGACCGACGCGCATGGTCAATCATGCAATCCAGCAAGTAATGGGCCCGCTCGGCACCATACACGCGGAGCACAGAATCGATCGACTCTAGCCACTCTCGGGTTTCTTCGGGATCTAAATCATCGGGAGCCAAACCGGACAAAGGCAATGGATATACACTGGCCATAAATAATTATTGAGCTCCGATGAGCGATAGACTTGAAGGCACACGCCCGGCGCGGATGAATTCACCGTACGCACCTGCTACGATGCGGGCCGCACGCCCAGACGCGCGTGCTCACTCTAGCGCCCGCTATGATCCGGGTTTGCCTAGAGCGGGTCAAGGCAAAGCATGATTGACTTACCGAATTTTGCACCATTGCGAATTGCGCAAAAAAAGGTTCCGGCAAGGCTGGCGGACTTCAATGCGGCAAATCACGTCCTAATTGTGTTGCCACGGTCAGGTCGATCCACACGCGTGGGCACTCCATTGGCCGCGCAGGTTCAGCGCCTGCGCAAACAAGCTGCTCGCCAGCCCAGTCACAGCATTACAACGCGGCTGGACAATACCAAGTCAACCACGCTGACAGTCGCCCTTATTGACATCAAGCTCAGCCCCTTCGAGCGGCTCACATGGGCTCGCAAGACCATCCAAGCCATGACACCCGAGGGCCGGAAACTCGTAATCTCAATTGAACAACTCGGTGCAGACGACTATCGGCGGGCCGCAGAGGCTTTGCTCATTGCCGCGTCGGCCGCAGCATTTGCGCTACCCACGTTCAAGACTGATAAGAAACGGCCAAACCTTCGCGCTGTGACCGTTCTGCAGGTCCAAGAAGAAATCGACATTGCGTCCATCCATGCGGAATCAACGGCCAACAACATCGCTCGCTGGTTTGCGATGATGCCGCCAAATGAGTTGACTGCGCTCGCCTACCGAAATAGTGCAAAGCAACTCGCCAAACAACATGCGCTCGAATTCGAATTCTTCAGCGAAGCGCGACTGAAAAAACTGAATGCCGGCGCATTCTTGGCCGTTTCTCAGGGCAATGCCGATCGTAACGCCGGCATCGTGCGAATCAGTCATATCCCGAGCAAACCGACTGGGAAGCTCGCACTTGTCGGTAAAGGCGTCTTGTTCGACACGGGCGGCAACAACATAAAGTCGTTCAAAGGCATGTTAGACATGCACATGGACATGCAAGGCAGCGCGGTGGCACTGGGCCTGATCGTTGCGCTTGCCGAACTTGACGTGCCATATCGGGTTGATGCCTGGCTGGCAATTACCGAAAATCGAGTCTCAGCCACGGCGTATAAGTCACAGGACATTGTGACATCTTCGAATGGCACCACGATTCAAATCATTCATACGGACGCGGAAGGACGTATGGTGCTGGCTGACGCGCTGTCAATCGCGGCAAAGGCTCAGCCCAACCTCATCATCGACTTCGCAACGCTCACCGGCGCCTGCATAACTGCTCTCACGACGACACATTCCGGCGTTTTCACAAATCGGCCATCGGCACACGCGCAATTGATCGAAGCGGGACACTCCAGCGGCGAGCGCGTATGGCCGTTTCCAATGGACAGCGACTTTGACGCGGGCTTGGACAGCCCGGTCGCCGATATTAAACAATGCACGGAAGACGGCTCTGGAGATCATATTCTCGCAGCGCGCTTTCTCTCTCGCTTTGTGCCGAAGACCATCCCATGGGTGCATGTAGACTTGTCCGCCGCTCAACACAAAGGCGGCCTGGCCCACATCCCGACAGAGTGCACCGGCTTTGGAGTTCGCTTCACATTGAATCTTCTGGAACAGCAATTCGAACTCAGCAACGGGTTCAAAGACATGAACCCGCCGTGATTACAGACTCTCCATCCGAGGAGGCCGCAGCCGCTGCCAAATCTATCGCAGAACGGTTTCGCGGCTTTCTACCTGTAGTGATAGACGTGGAAACCGGCGGCTTCAATGCAAGAACCGATGCGCTATTAGAAATAGCTGCTGTAATTGTTCGGCTCAACGAAGGCGACCTCAAGATTGCGGAATCCCATCGCTACATGGTCAAGCCCTATCCGGGTCTCAATCTTGAACCGGCATCGCTGCAAGTAACCGGAATCGATCCTTTCCACCCATTGCGGGCCGCAGTCGACGAATCCGCAGCACTGCGCGACATGTTTCAGCACATTCGCCGTGAGGTGCGCGCAACGGGTTGTAAACGTGCCATATTGGTTGGCCACAATGCGCACTTCGATTTGGGCTTCTTGAACGCAGCCGTCGAACGCAACGCTATTAAGCGCAACCCGTTTCACCCATTTTCAAGCTTTGATACTGCCACCCTCGGCGGCATTGCTTTCGGCCAGACCGTGCTGCGTCACGCAGTCACTGCGGCTGGTTTCGAGTGGGACGAACAACAGGCACATTCGGCACTGTACGACGCACGCATGACAGCAGAATTATTCTGCGCTGGTGTCAACCGTTTTCGCGAGATCTTCGAAAGCCAATCCAAGGATTCGCTGGCCTAAGATTCGCTAGTCTGGGTTTCGCTGGTCTGGGATTCGCTGGCTGGCACTGAATTGATCAGTTCCTGCAACTCGCCGGACTCATGCATTTCCATCGCGATATCGCATCCGCCGATGAGTTCGCCCTGCACATAAAGCTGCGGGAATGTCGGCCAGTTTGAATAGGTTTTCAGCCCTTCCCGAACTTCAGGATCTTCGAAAATATTTACATAGGCAAATTCGGCGCCGACGTCACGTAACAACGCCACCGTCTTCGCCGAAAAACCACACTGTGGAAAATCTGGGGTGCCCTTCATGTAAAGAAGTACCGGATAGGTCGCTAGCTGCTTCGATATTCTGTCGTTGACTTCCATTATTTGTTCCCTAAAACATGCGTCAAAGTGTGAATTGCGGGGTCTTGCCGCGCCGAGACGCAAAAGTCAATGATTGAACTGCGTCTAAGTCTCACCTATTCTTCTAGGTTAGCCGGCATAGGGCAAGCCCTGGTGGCTGCCAAAATCAAAATATCGCCTGCGCAACGCTAAAGGGGAATAGTCATGAATCCATTGAATACAGTCAAAGGTACGATCATTGGCGGCTTCGTCATTGCATTCGTCATTGCGATACTCGTTCCTACCGGGGCGACCTGGAACACGCCCAGTCTCCTCGCGTGGCTGCACGTACTCGCCGGCATCACATGGATTGGGCTCCTGTACTACTTCAATTTCGTGCAAGTTCCGGCATTGGCGGATGCCGCGGCCGACGACGGCGGACCAGGCGGGGCTGCAATTACCAAGTACGTCGCGCCCCGAGCACTGTGGTGGTTTCGTTGGGGCGCCGTTGGAACTTGGCTGACAGGCGCAGCTTATCTTGCGCACCTTGGCCAGCTGCATAACGCGTTTTCGCTCGGTTTTGCGCCCAACTCCGCAGGAAATGCACTTTGGATAGGCATTGGTGCTTGGCTCGGCACAATTATGCTGTTCAATGTCTGGGTGCTCATTTGGCCGAACCAGAAAAAGATCCTCGGCATCGTCGAGGCAAGTGCCGACGAGATTGCCAAAGCTCGCCGAGTCGCGTTTCTGGCATCTCGCACCAACACATTGCTGTCAATTCCGATGTTGATGAGCATGGTCAGTTTCGGCCATGCCGGTTTTTTCTTCGGCGGAATGTAAGTAACTCTGCAACCCACGCAGTTCGAAGCGCGTTGCACCCGGTAACAATTGCAGCACCCGGTCCTTGGACCGGGTATCTGTTATGACTTCCGAAATCCCTGACGACATCGAAACGAGCGTCGAAGCAGCACTCGCAGAGGACGTTGGTAAAGGCGACCTCACAGCCGCATTAATCCCGTACAAGGCCGAAGCCGAAGCCGATATCACCGTCCGCGAGGCAGCCGTCATTTGCGGAATACCGTGGGTAGACGAGGTCTTCCGCCAATTAGATACCGAAGTAAATATCGAATGGCTCGTTGCAGATGGCGAGCGCTGTGAAGCAAATACGAAAATCTGCAAACTACAGGGCAAAGCACGCTCACTACTAACAGGTGAACGCACGGCGCTGAACTTCCTGCAAACATTATCTGGGACCGCCACGGTTACAGCGCGCTACTGCGACGCCGTCAGCGCCACGTCGGCCAAGATTCTCGATACTCGCAAAACAATTCCCGGCATGCGCCTCGCGCAAAAATATGCAGTGCGATGCGGTGGCGGGACGAATCATCGAGTTGGGCTCTTCGATGCCATTTTGATTAAGGAAAATCACATTGCCGCGTCGCAGAATCTGCGCGATGCAGTGGCCCGGGCTACTCAGCTCTCCTTAGGCGCCATGATCGAAGTTGAAATAGAAACCCTGGAACAGCTTGACGAAGCGCTGGACACGGGCGCCAGTCGCGTGTTGTTGGATAACTTCACCCTAGACATGTTGCGCGAAGCAGTAATCCGACGGGACAAACATCCCGCGCACAGAAAAATGCTGGAGGCTTCTGGCGGCATTACGTTAGCGAACATTGGCGAGGTTGCGGCAACCGGCGTCGACTTAATCTCGATCGGCGCACTGACGAAACACGTGACGGCAATAGACTATTCGATGTTAGTAACCTAACTGCTCTTCTTCGACGAATCGGACCAAGTAGTCGCCTTAAATAACTCGTGCGGTTTATCGACCCCGTACCCCTGCGCATAGTCGACGCCTAAACCGCGCAGCATCGTAATAATTTCAGCGTTTTCGGCGAACTCAGCGATTGTCTGCTTACCGGTCAGATGGCCGATCTCGTTGATCGAACGTACCATTTCTCGATCTATCGGATCATGCAAAATTTCCCGAACGAAACTGCCGTCAATCTTTAGATAATCGACTGGAAAGTGCTTTAGATAGCCAAAAGAAGATAAGCCGGTTCCAAAGTCATCCAAAGCAAACCGACAGCCCAGTTCTTTCAGCGCATGAATGAAGCGATTAGCTTGCGAGTAGCTTGCTATTGCCGCTGTTTCAGTTATCTCAAAGCAGATTAGCGACCCGTCTAAACCACTGGTTCGAAACTGATCAACTACAAAAGGTAAGAATTTCTCGTCCGCCAGACTCTGCCCCGACAAATTTATCGCACAAAGCGACAATCGCTCGCGCTCGTCTGCTTCGGAAACCAACCAGCGAAAGACATTGGTAATGACCCATCGATCAATGCTTGGCGTTATTCCGTATCTTTCCGCCGAGTTAATAAACAGCTCTGGAGAGACAATCTGTCCGGTTTCGTCGCGCATCCGTAACAACAGCTCATAATGCGCTCCCTGATCTAGGCCAGGCTGCAACGGCTGAATAGTTTGCCTATACATTTCGAAGCGGTTGTCTTCGAGCGCATTGCTGATTCGCGCGGCCCACTGCATCTCCTTACGCCGCTTCATCAAGTCGATATCGTTCTCTTCGTAACAATAAACTCGATTTCTGCCCGCATCCTTGGCTGCTGCGCAGGCGCTATCGGCCGCAGTCAATAGCGAAGCGACGTCGTCCGTACTTGGCAGTATCGGCACGACACCAATACTGACACCGAGCCTAAATGTTCGCTCTTCCCAGATAAACTTGAACTCATCGACAACTTCACGCAGCGTTTCCGCAGTGCGGACCGCTTCTTCCAATGTGCAGCCCTCCAACAAAACGCCAAACTCA
>JAHEEO010000241.1:0-968 GCA_024640665.1 Rhodospirillales bacterium
TGGTCATGGTGCCCATCTGTCCGCATAGCTTGAGCGACCGACCTCTGGTTGTGCCGAGCACGAGCGAAATCGAAATCAGTCTGGCCGATGCCGATGAAGCCCCGGCTCACGTAACATGCGATGGCGAGGAAATTGGCCAACTTGCACCAAAACAAACGCTGATCATCAGCGTTGCAAATGAAACAGTGACATTATTGCACCCGACCAACCACAGCTACTATGAACTGCTTAGGTCAAAACTCAACTGGGGCAAAGCCTCGCGCTCTGGAGCGCGGGAGCGATCAAGTTAATAACCGATGCTCAGACTCATTCGAATACGAAATTACGCGATCGTCGACGAAATAGACGTCGAATTTGAGTCCGGGTTCAATGTACTCACGGGCGAGACTGGCGCGGGCAAGTCAATCCTGATCGATGCCCTGGGACTGGCGCTCGGCGATCGTGCAGACAGCAATGCGGTTCGCAGTGGTGCCGACAAAGCAGAAATAAGTGTTCTATTCGAATGTCCGACTCCCCATCCCGCGTTGGACTGGCTGGCAAAACATGACCTTGATGATGGCGACAATTGCTCGCTGCGTCGTATCGTTACCGCCGAAGGCCGTTCGCGGGCGTTTATCAATAATCATCCAGTCAAGCTCAAAGATCTTCGTGATCTTGGTGCAATGTTGATCGACATTCATGGCCAACACGCCCATCAATCATTGCTCAGACAAACCGAGCAACGACAAATGCTCGACGCCATCGCCGGGGCGATAACTTTGGTTAAGTCGGTGAGCGACTGCTTCAGTGCGTTGCAGCGCGCGATCGAGCGTCGGGATGCGCTGGCTTCCAACAGCCAAGCGCGCCTCGAGCAGATCGAATTGTTGCGATTCCAGCATCGCGAGCTAGACGAGCTGGCGCTCCAGGAAGGCGAAGTTGAAGACCTGATCAGCGAGCACTACCGGCTGGCAAACGTAGATCAAGTCGCT
>JAHEEO010000241.1:978-4484 GCA_024640665.1 Rhodospirillales bacterium
AGCATTCAGTCGCTGGTAAATATTGGCGACGTCGATACGGCAATTGAGGGCGTCGTTGGGCAACTGCGAAGTGCCGAGATTGAACTGCGTGATATTGCCTCCAGCCTCGCACATTATCGCGACTCCCTCGAACCCAACCCGCAGCGGCTCGCAGAAGTCGAAGCTCGGCTCGCCAGCATCCGCTCACTGGCAAAGAGGCACAAGCTGGACGACACTGAACTGTGGCAACGAGCAGCCTATTTACAGGCACAATTGACGGAATTGGAAGACTCCGACGAATCGGTCGAGGCATTGCAGGACAATGTCGACCAAGCCGCCGCCGACTACCAAACAGCGGCTGGGAAACTTTCCAAGCTGCGGCAGAAACTTGCCAAGCAACTGTCGGCCAATGTTTCTCGGCAGTTGAAGAAACTGGGCTTACCAAATGGTGAGTTCAGGGTTGAAATTGAACCGCGAACACAACCCCACTCCGCAGGCCTTGACGTTGTCGAATTTCAAGTGCAACTCAATCCGGGACAGGCTTTCGGCCCGCTTGCACGCGTCGCATCCGGCGGAGAGCTTTCGCGTATCAGCTTGGCATTGCAGGTAGTTGGCGAGGGCCGATCGAACATTCCGACGTTCGTGTTTGACGAAGTCGATGCCGGAATTGGCGGCGGCGTTGCTGAAATTGTGGGATCGCAATTGCGCAATCTTGCTGGCGAGCATCAAGTCATCTGCGTGACTCACCAGGCGCAAGTGGCAAGCCAAGGTCAAACGCATTACCGCATCGCTAAACTCACGGATGGAAAAACCAGTCGAACTCTCATTACTCAACTGGATGCAACGCAGAGACTGGAGGAGCTATCGAGAATGCTTGGCGGCGTAGAGATTACAGAAACGACACGCGCACATGCAGCTGAAATGCTGTCTCGAGCGTCATCAAACTAGCGTCAGTCAGCTTAAGCTTGAAAATAATGCAGGTCTGCACTGGCTGCAGCGATACAGCCGTGCCGCTGATCAAGTGTCCTGCTTGGGTCGCACATACAAGACAAGGCTGTGGTCTTCAATAATGTAGCCATATTTCTCGGCAATGTCGTGCTGCAGCTGCTCGATGCGCTCGTCGCAAAACTCAATAACAGTGCCGGTTTCCATGCACACCATGTGATCGTGATGTGTACGGTCGGCAAGCTCGAATACGGCTGTTCCGCCTTCGAAATTATGGCGCGCTACCAATCCCGCCGATTCAAACTGAGTTAATACACGGTAGACGGTCGCTAGCCCAAGTTCTTCGCCGGCATCGAGCAAGGCACGGTAGACCGCCTCAGCGGTCAGGTGGCGAACATCGCTTTCCTCAAGAATCTTCAGTACTTTGAGTCGGGGTGACGTAACTTTTAGCCCAACATTTCTTAAATCACGTTCTTCCATAGATCACCCGATGTCCCAAATGCGCTATTATGCGCGCCACATTATGGCCTAGACTCAAGACTCACTCCACCGTGCAGAAATTAGCCTTATCACGCTGTCTACGTTGCTTGGCAACCGCCGTGGCAATTGTCCTGATCAGTGGCTGCATCTACCGTGTCAACATTCAGCAAGGCAATCTGCTCGAAGAAGATGTTATAGATCAAGTCACTATCGGAATGTCACGCAGCGCCGTCCAGTTTTTGCTGGGTACGCCGATGATCGCAGATACGTTTCACACACAGCGTTGGGACTACGCCTATTATTTGCGCCAAGGCCGATCCCGCGACATTGATCGGCGCTGGTTCGTCGTCGAGTTCGAGGATGATCGAGTCGCGCGGCTACAGCGCGATCTAGAACTCCAGCCAGCAACACGACGCTAATCAGGTCGGTCTAGCCCTACTCGTCGACGGCCTTATTACCGATAACTCGCCCCTGCTTCCATAGTTGATGCCGCATTTCACGCGGATCTGCTACCAAGGGACGACAGATCTCAACACGATCGCCAGCCGAAACAGGCTGCGACAAACTAATCCGGCGCCCGAAAAGCCCCAAAACCAGAGGCCGTTGCTCGATTTCTGGAAAACGCTCCACGATTCCCGAACGAGCAACCGCCTCAGCAGCACTCATACCCGGCGCAATAGTCACCTGCACGCTATGTTGTTCGCTCGGCAGAGCGTAAACGACCTCGACCGTCTGCACGCTATTCGTTCCGCTGTCCATAAATGTCATGGGCCCGTTTCAAGAACGCATTCATCTGGGAGCGAGCCACTTCCTCGAAAACCGACGACATGATCATACTGAGCGGCGACGGTGTGACTTCGAAATCCAGCGATAACTCCGTGGTGCACCCCCCGTCATCAGTTGGATTGAAATGCCATTCTCCCTCTAATCGCTTGAACGGCCCCGACACCAGCGATACGCCGATGCGGGTCGGGGCCTCTAATGTGTTGCGCGTTGTAAACGACTTCTGCAATCCTGCAAAGCCTATGCGCAATGTCGCTTCTATAAAGTGTTCGCCTCGACGCGAAATTTGTGCGCCGGTGCACCATTCCAAGAATTGCGGATAGGCATCGATGTCGTTGACTAACGCAAACATCTGCTCGGCCGTATACGGCACGTGTGAATGACGTCTTATAGAAGGCATTTACGGGGCTGAAAATACGCCAATGGCGTTGAGCAGCACGAGGATGACAGCAATCGGCGCAATGTAACGCGCGGCAAACCGCCAAAGTTGATATGCGGGACCCACTTCGGGATCCAGTTCGTCTGCTGTCGAATTGACGGCCATCACCCATCCCGCAAACACGACGATAGCGAGCCCGCCGACAGGCAACATGATGTTGTTTGTCAGGTAATCGAAATTATCGAAAAACGTACCCTTCAAGAACCGTACG
Source organism: Rhodospirillales bacterium (assembly GCA_024640665.1). GTDB lineage: Bacteria > Pseudomonadota > Gammaproteobacteria > Steroidobacterales > Rariloculaceae > JAHEEO01. Next base: position 3,816 of record JAHEEO010000241.1, read on the forward strand.
TCTGACCATGGGCCAAACGACATGACAGAAAGAAGCCCTAGCAACCAAATTAAGCCACCGACACCGTAGGCCGCCAAACGACGTGAGAACTCAAGGCGCTCCATACACCAGGCAACGGCAGGCTCCATTAGACTAATTGCCGAGGTCCAGGCCGCAAAGGTCAATAACAAGAAGAAAATGACGGCAATTATTTCGCCGGCGGGCATTTGACCAAATGCAACTGGCAACGATTGAAAAACCAGACCTGGACCGGATGCCGGGTCCATATCATTGGCGAAAACGATCGGAAAGATGACCAAAGCAGACAGCAATGCGACCCCGGTATCCGCACACACGACCGCGATTGAGGTCCGCGTAATGGAGCTCTCCTCTGGCAGATAGGCGCCGTATGCCATGATGGCGCCCATGCCCACGCTCAACGTAAAAAACGCCTGCCCCATGGCCTCCAAGACGCTCCCAGCTGTAAGGTCTGCAAAACGCGGCTCAAACAAGAACTGAACGCCGGCCGCAAAATCGCCCTCCACCATGCTGTAGCCAAGCAATAGCAACAGCAAGCCGATCAACGCGGGCATCAAGAACCGCACGGCTTGTTCTAAGCCGCGTTCTACACCCCGAGCAACCACCCAGACTGTGAGGAACATAAATAGGGTGTGCCAGCTGGTTGCGGTA
>JAHEEO010000242.1 GCA_024640665.1 Rhodospirillales bacterium
CGATTTTCCAATGTGAGAGGGCTGCGCCGTAAAGGTCGCCGGCGGTCTCAGCCCGTAATTCCGAGCTGGAAATGCTCGCGTAGTAATTGCTTACAAACTGCGCCACTGTGTCTTGGTGCTCAGGTGCGACGTGCTCATGGACAAGATTAAGCACCTGCTCGATCATTGAATTTTGTGAATCGAAGTTCGAAACCGTCATGACGTCGCTCCGGAGCTATTGAGTGCAGTGTTCTTGTCTCAAACGCACAGACGAATGAGTCCAAGCTGGGTATCGGGCGGTGGACTGACGGGCTTTAGCCTGATCGATGGCAACTGTGAAGCTGGTATCGAATGCTCGGCATACGCGCGCCGGAGTTCACGAGAATCGTACTTGAATCTGGCTGCGGATGAAGTTCGGTCCTCGCAGCCGTCAGTGAGGTTGCGAGGACCGTAGTTGGATTATCCGACTAGAGGAATTTCTTACCGAAAGAAAGGAGATCGTCAACGACGCTGCCATCACCATCAGAGTCGATGAACTTGCTCAATAAGCCGCCAATGCCGGAGTTGCCCGCGTTGGTGTCTTTGCTCATTGCACCCATCGCTGCTGCTGCCACCACTGGCAAAAATTTCTTCACAAGACTGACGTCGATGCCAGTTTGGTTTGCGGCATGTGCGGCGAGCGTTCGGCTTGCATCTTTACTGCCGAGAATGTGCCCCAAAATTCCGTTCCCCTCTCGCACAGCATCCTCCGACGTCAGTGCGCTGTCGTCGTCGATGTAGCGCTGGTGATTGCCGCTAGTTAACGCGCGAGTCAGGCTGCTTAGACCACTTTCTTTGGATGCGTTCTTCTTGACTTGGCTCGTAAGTGCCGGCACCAGTTGTTTTAGCAACGCGGCTGTTCCTGCAGAGTCGAGTCCCCGAGATTCAGCGGCTTTGTTGAGTGAGCCGTTTGCTGCTGAAGATAGCAATGTACTGAGAATATCCATGTGCAATGCCAGCCTTAATCTCGAAGTAAGAACGTGACCATCATGCGAACCTTGTATCCGCTGATATCGCCATTTTCAATGACGATTTCTTGGTCTTTAACCCAAGCGCCTGTTACGCCTTCCAAAGTCTTGGTTGCACGCTTAATTCCTTTATCAATTGCCGCTTCAAAGCTCTTCTTCGATGTGGCCGTAATTTCAGTAGTTCTTGCAACAGACATGTTGTAGTCTCCCAGCTTGTTCGTGTTATTTATCGAGTGTGTCTTATATCATGAACGCCTTGTAACTGCGCAGCGCAAAGGGAGAGTCGTCCGGTGAAATGGCAGCGTTTGAGGCGGAGCCGCAATGTAAACGATGTGCGCGGGCGCAGTGGACCACGCCGGATGGGCCTGCCGATAGGCGGGCGCAGCGGCGGCATAGGTTTTGTAATTATTTTGATACTGGCGGCCGTTTTTGGTGGCCCAGAAGTCCTTAATTTGATCTTGAGTGGCGGCGGTGGTTCGATAGGCGGTTCGGGCGGTGCGCCCACGACGTCTGATCAGCCCGCCAGCCTCGATGATGCTGAATCCGCATTTGTTGCCAGTATTTTGGGTAGTACGGAAGATGTTTGGTCCTCAGTATTTTCTTCTGCTGGACAAAGCTACGAGGCACCACTACTGACTTTATTCAATGGTGTTGTGCAGTCCGCGTGCGGATCGGCCAGTGCGGCGTCGGGTCCATTCTATTGCCCCGCCGATCGTCGGGTTTACCTGGACACTGCGTTTTTTGCTGATCTTGCAAGGATGGGTGGCGCTGGGGATTTTGCACAGGCCTATGTCATCGGCCACGAAATCGGTCACCACATTCAAAATTTGCAGGGCACGGCAGCGGACGTGCGTCGCGCCCAAAGCGGCATCCGGCAGGCAGAAGCCAATCAACTCCAGGTTGCTATGGAATTGCAGGCTGATTGCTATGCAGGTGTGTGGGCTAACATCGCAAACCGCACTGCGCAGATTCTTGAGCCAGGCGATATTCAGGAAGGCATGGATGCTGCGGCTGCAATTGGGGACGATCGCTTGCAGCGAAACGCGGGTCGACGGGTTACGCCGGATTCATTCACGCATGGCAGTTCGGCGCAGCGCCAGCAATGGCTGCGCATGGGGCTGCAGTCGGGCAATCCAGCCGACTGCAATACCTTCGACTAACAAACGCGGAAAGCGCCATTCAGGTTTGCTTTGTCGCTGTTGCCGCTGCCTGCAATTATTGAGTCCTAAGCCTGTTTGTGTAACATGCACAAATAGACACTTTTTTGAGTCAAGAAAAGGAGCTACCTGTGGCTGGAAAGTTTGAATGTTATACGGATAAGAAAGGGGAATTTCGTTTTCGTCTTAAGGCTGGAAACGGAGAAGTCATTTTTTCAGGGGAAGGCTATAAGACTCGGGCATCTTGCGATAACGGCATCGCGTCCGTTCAGAAGAATTCTGGGGAAGCCTCTCGTTACGAACGCAAGCAGGCCACTAATGGCAAGCATTACTTTGTATTGAAAGCGGGTAATCATCAGATTATTGGCCAGAGCGGAATGTATGCTTCCGAAGATGCGATGGAAACAGGAATCAAGAGCGTCATGACAAACGGTTCGACAACGAATATTCAAAACGAATCGTAGTTAAACGATCGACTCGTGCGCCATAAGAAAACTACGAAGTGTGCGGCGATTCGAGGTGCTAGGGGAGAGGGAGACGACAATGCTAAACGAGTTTAAAGCCTTTGCGATGCGAGGCAATGTGGTGGATATGGCCGTGGGCATCGTCATCGGTGGTGCTTTTGGTCGTATCGTGAGTTCTTTCGTTAATGATGTGATTATGCCGCCGATTGGCTTGCTGATGGGCAATCTGGATTTCAGTCAACTGTTTGTCAATCTCAGCGGTGGTTCGTACGAAACATTGGCCGCAGCCGAGGAGGCAGGCGCGCCGGTTATTCGATACGGACTGTTTATCAATAACATTCTTGATTTTGTCATAGTCGCATTTGCCATCTTTATGGTCATTCGCGCAATGAACAAAATGAAGAAGAAGGAAGAGGCGGCGCCAGCAGCGCCACCTGCACCTTCGGCAGAAGAAAAACTACTGACAGAAATTCGCGACGCGTTAAAGTCAGGTAACTAGACAGTTACCTGTGTAGCAGCCGCTTCGATTGAGTCGGCGACGCCTGCAACGGCGTCGGCGACTTCGTCGGGGGCTGTTGCGATAAAACTGGCTTTAAGCACGTCGGTTTTGAAGGCCGATTCCAACCGGTATCGATCTGCAGCAGGCGTTGTATCACCGGCCTGCAATTGTTCCAATCCGGAAATAGCGGTCGCAAAGAATGCACCTAGCGCGCTGGCAAGCTCATCGACGGTATTGATCGATGGCGCGACTGCTCCGGCCGGGTCTTCGTTCAATGTCTGGACGGCAGCTACATCGCTCGATTCCTCAGTCGCAGCAACCGGTGTCACTGTCTGCGACGGTGCCGGCTCAATCTCGGTGGGAATGCTGGAAGCGGCCGGGGGCAGATTTTCAGTTCCATTGTCCGCTGGCGCTGGTGCTGGTGCCGGTGCTGGTGCATACAGGCCTTCGGCCGAGGTATGGGTCTTGAAGTGAAGGTTTATTCGTGCGAGCTGTGCGCTGTTGAATTCAAGTCCTGATGTTGCTTGCAGTGCTTCAGCAAGGTCGCCTTCAAGAAACGCTTCGGCGATTCCGGCGGCTTGCTCTACGACGCCTTTTATTGCTTCCAGCTCAGCTTCGTTTAGGTCTCCTTTTACAACTAATCGCAGACTGGTTTTTGTCTTCAAGGCATATTCTGATCCGGCTTCGATCTCCGCGTTTGCAGCGGTGGATTCCGGACTTTGCTCGCTGGTGTTGAGTCTTTCCGACTGACGCAGCTCAATCTTAACGATGTCACCTTCCTGCGTGCGCAAGCGAATGGTGTATTGCTGCCGCCGCTGTGCGCGCAGTTCAGCGAACTCACCCGCAGATGTGGCCGCTTCGCTTTCGGCAGCGCCGACTGCATTGAGTCCCTGGCTTACCAAGTTTGCAGTTTCGTCAATTGCGGCGATTTCCGTATCGTCGGTTGCGACTGTTGATGCGGCTAGCCTGGCAATCTCAATCTTAGACTGCAGTGTTTCGATCGACTCCTGGTAGTTTTCCGGCGCCTGCGAGATCAGAAATTTCGCGGTGTTCAGCAGGCTCGTTGCTGCTTCAGCCGCGTCTTGAGGCTCAGTGCTGTAAGCGGTGACTACTTTCGAAAACGTTTGAACATTTTGCCCGTGATGGCCAAGTGCGTGGCGTGCCTCTCGATGGAAATTTTGAGCGCCACGCCTGTGTGCATGATCGTGCCCGGCACGCTCATGGCGCCGGTGTCCGTGCTCGTGCGCCTTATGATCCCCGCCTTCGATCTTGCTTTGGTGTCGGTCAGACTCGTGGGCACCACCATGCCGCGCAGTGGCGTTGCTGTGTGCGCCGTGAGTTCCAGAGAAGTTGCCTAAGTGAATGCCGTG
>JAHEEO010000243.1 GCA_024640665.1 Rhodospirillales bacterium
TGATCAACAAACTGCTCGAGTCGGGCAAGCCCGGACCGGCCTTCCGGCAGTGCACCCAGCTCACGTCGCCAGATTCGACCGCCGGGCACGCCAGCGTAAAGGCCCAGCAGATGACGGGTGAGAAATCGTAGTTTTTGCCCACGCTGCAGCTCGCGCTCCAGATACGGCAGATACGCCTGCAACGCATCGATACTCGATACAACCTGGCCGGTGCGAAAAATCTCTGCGTCTAGCTCCGCAATGAGGGTTGGCGTGCGATATGCGGCCCGGCCCAGCATGATGCCGTCCACCTGTTCCAGCAATGCAAGCGCAAGTCCACGATCGGCTATTCCGCCATTAGCTATGATTTCCAAGTGCGGGAAATCCTGCTTTATCTGACTAACTCGATCATAGTCCAGCGGCGGAACCTCCCGATTCTGCTTTGGGCTTAAACCGCTCAACCATGCCTTGCGCGCATGCAACGTAAAACTGCGGCAGCCCGCGTTGGCGACGCTGCCAATGAAATCATGTAAGAAATCGTAGCTGTCGAATTCATCGACGCCCAACCGCGTCTTCACAGTAACGGGTATATCTACGGCTGACTGCATCGATTCAATACAATTTACTACGCGTTCGGAATCGAGCATTAGCGCGGCGCCGAAACAAGCGTGCTGCACGCGGTCACTCGGGCAACCGACATTCAGATTAATCTCATCATAACCCGCTGCTTCACCGCGCTGCGCCGCAACGGCAAGATCCCTGGGTTCACTGCCGCCGAGTTGCAGCGCAACGGGGTGTTCAGTTTCATCGAACTCCAAATGGCGCCGCTCGTCGCCCCGCAGCACGGCACCCGTCGTAACCATTTCTGTGTAAAGCCACGTATTCGGCGCTAGCAAGCACATGAAATATCGAAAATGCCGGTCTGTTCGATCCATCATCGGAGCTATGCACAGACGGCGCGGAGCATCGAGGCGGCTCACGTTACAGAACTCCCCGCGCTTTGTTCATCGAACGACAACCGATGTTCCTGAGACCTGCGCATAGAGACTCTGGTTTCCCAACACCGAATCCAAGGCATCTCCCAGGCGCTTTACCCAATGCTGTTGAGTGGCAGGTTCGCTAATTAGGTCTTGGCGAATCTCAATAGCAGCATGCGCCAAGCCATTTTCTTCTGCATGTCGGTCCAGCGTGTAATCGGCGATATGGCGACCCGAGTAGGGTTCATTGTCACCGACGAGAATGTCCTGATCTGCACGAATACTATCGAGTAAAGGAACGGCAAAACGCGCATCCTTGTCCCACAGCACGCCCGCGTGCCAGGGTCGAGGTATGCCGCTGACAAAAGGCGTGAAACTATGTATCGCCAATACCACTGGAAACGAACCCCGCTCAATCTGCGCTAGCAGGATCCGTTCGATCTCCAAATGATATGGCGCATGCAATGTTGCGATACGCGCGGCCTGATCCGCTTCGCTCAATGCGAGATTCCCAGGTATCAGAACACCATCGGAAATTTCAGGCATGCCGCTGCGGTCCCGCGTTCCACGGTTCAAATCAATCACCAGGCGCGAATAGCAACCGTAAACCAGCCCCGCGCCGAATCGCTGGGCGATACCCATTGCGACTGCCAGCGCCCCGATGTCATACGCAATGTGCTCCTGGAGCCGACTAGCATTTATGCCAAGCATGCCGAGCGACTCAGGAATACGATTACTCGCATGGTCGCAGACAACCAGCATTCTCGTCTCGGCAGGCCCCGGGACATAGCAAAACGCCGGTGGTTCCGCCGCGCTCAACAGCGCACTGCGCTCCTTCATGTCGCGTTCTTTAGTCATAAATTCATCACAATACAGCCGCATAACGCAGCGTAATTGGGTTTCCGCCGTGATCCCGCGGCTCTAGTAAACATAAAGTGAGACTACCGTCCCGGCCTCAAAACAGTGAACTGGTACACTTTCAGCTTTTCAAGGTCAGGTAGCTTAATCGCCATGAGCAAGAAGTCCATCCTCGTGACAGGCGGTGCCGGGTATATCGGCTCGCACGTCGTGCGCCAATTGGGTGAGCGCGGAGAAAACGTCGTCGTACTTGACGACCTCTCAACGGGATTTTCCGAAGCCGTTCTATACGGCGAATTGGTCGTCGGAAACACGGGTGACGCGGGTTGCTTGAGTGACGTCTTTAGTCGTTTTGATATCGATACCGTAATGCACTTTGCGGCCAAAACCGTGGTTCCCGAGTCGGTTACAGACCCGCTCAAGTACTATGGCAACAATACCTGCTGTAGCCGAACTCTGCTCGCGGCCTGCATTGGCGCAGATGTGCAAAACCTTGTTTTCTCTTCGACGGCCGCAGTATATGGCATTCCACCAAGTGGAATTGCTGCAGAAACAACGCCTACTGCGCCGATAAATCCTTACGGCATGTCGAAGTTGATGACCGAATACATGCTGCGAGATGTCTCGGCAGTCAATACACTCAATCATGTGGCACTGCGTTACTTCAATGTTGCTGGGTGCGACCCAGAAGGCCGCATAGGTCAGTCAACGCCCAAAGCAACGCTACTCACGAAGGTGGCCTGCGAAGCAGCCGTAGGCAAGCGAGAAAATCTATATATATATGGCACAGACTACGACACGCCTGATGGCACTGGCGTCCGGGACTACATTCACGTTGAAGACTTGGCCGACGCCCACCTCAAAGCACTCGATTACTTACGGTCCGGCGGCGAGTCCGCAACACTCAACTGTGGCTATGGACGCGGATACAGTGTGCGCGAAGTGATTGAGATGGTTGAACGCGTCGCGGGTCATGCATTGCCGAAGGTCGAAGCACCGCGTCGCGCAGGCGACCCGCCCACATTAATTGCCGCAGCCGACAAAATCCGCGACACACTTAACTGGACTCCGCGATATGACGACCTTGAACAGATCGCAGCCAGCGCACTACGATGGGAACGCAAGCTTCTGGACGAACCATACGGGCGCAAACACGGAGCCGCATAGCAATGACACTGCGTGGGCCACGCACACTGTTGGGGCTCATCTTATCGAGCCTAGCATTCGTCACTCTGCCGCTACTGGTGGCGATTGGGTACGCCGCGTTCCGGCTGGGCCAGCTCACAACAGACAGCACAGGAGTGCTAACCAGCAGCGCTATTTCGACGATTCAGAATCAACGCCTGGATAATCTGCTGATCAATATGGAGCGGAACTCGCGCCAGTACCTGCTGCTAGGGGCAGCACGCTCACTCGAAATATACAGAGAAGACGAAGCCGAACTGCGCAGCAGCCTCATCGAGCTGTCCTCCTTGCCGCAGTCAACCGACGTGCATGACAAATTACAGTTTCTTGCATCGTCGGTCGACGCCGTCGATTCCGTACTAGCGAGCGAGACTGCGGACGCTGCCGAAGAAGAACTGATCGAAGCATTCAGAGCAATGGATGTGGCGGCGGAATCGATTGATAGCGTCATGCGCGAAGCAACCAATGAGCAACTTGCCGCGGTTCAGGCGGAATCGGCAAGGACACAAAGACTGCTGGGCTGGCTTGCCGCTGCTCTCTTGCCGTCATCCTTGCTCCTGATTGTATATTTCTTGTTCTTAATCGTGCGTCCAATCAAGAATATCGATCGAGCTATTCGCGACATTGGTGATGGCGAATACAGCAGACCGATAGAAATCAGGGGACCGAACGACATTGAGGCACTCGGCCAGCAGCTCGAATGGCTGCGTAAGAAGCTGGAAGAATCTTCCAACGAAAAGAACAAGTTCTTGCGGCACATGTCGCACGAACTGAAAACGCCGCTTGCCAATATTCGCGAAGGGTCGGAACTGCTGATGGATGGCTCGGTGGGCTCGCTGGCACATGACCAGGAAGAAGTCGCTGACATATTGAGACTCAACAGCATCAAACTTCAGCGCCTGATCGAAAACTTGCTGACCTATAGTGCTTGGCAGTCAAAAGCGGCAATTCTGGAAATCGCTCCATTCGAACTCAAACCACTCGTTTTTGGCGTGATCAGCCAATATCGACTTGCGATTACGAAGAGTCGAATTAAGTTGCGCTTGAAGGTGAGTCCCGTTACCGTTTTGGCCGACGCGCACAAATTGCGACTGATAATTGATAACTTGATGTCGAACGCGGTGAAATTCACACCAGCAAACGGTGAGATTTCGGTCACCGCTTTGGTTGAGCACGATACACTGACCATCACAGTGCGCGACAGCGGCCCAGGCATAGCCACCGAGGATCAGGAGCGAATATTTGACGCATTTTTTCAGGGCAAACGTTTGCAGGGAGGCCCAGTTGGCGGGACGGGAATTGGGCTGTCGATAGTCAACGAATGCGTCCAAGCCTATCAGGGTGAAGTCAAACTAGATGCCAATAGCGCCAGTGGCGCCAGCTTTCAAGTGCGCTTACCGATTAACCAGGCAAAAAGCCAGTTGGCACGTGCGGCAAATGAATAGAATTTTG
>JAHEEO010000041.1 GCA_024640665.1 Rhodospirillales bacterium
CTCAGCGCTATGCGGCGCAACTGGGAATTGCACTGATCATTCCAGACACGAGCCCTCGCGGAGTTGACATCCCCGGTGAAGACGAATTCATAAACGTGGGCACGGGCGCCGGCTTCTACTTGAACGCGACACAGGACCCCTGGGCCAAACACTATCGCATGTACGACTACATCGCCGAAGAAATCGTTGCAATCGTGAACGCTAATTTGCCGGTTGACCCCACCCGCAAGTCAATCAGCGGGCATTCGATGGGCGGCCATGGCGCGTTGACAATCGGCGTGCGCAATGCAGATGCTTATCAGTCAATCTCCGCTTTTTCGCCCATTTCATCTTCGCGCGAGTCCGCTTGGGGTAAACAGGCATTGACCGCATACCTCGGCACAGATGAAAAGACGTGGACGGACTACGACGCCGCTGCCGTCATTCAATCCGGAGCCTGCAAGCACGAATTACTGATTGATCAAGGCGCGGCCGATCCTTTTCTCGAACAGCTGCGTCCCGACCTGCTGCGCGCTGCCTGTGAAGCTTCCGGCCAGGCACTGAACCTCCGCGAGCATGACCATTACGATCATGGCTACTTCTTCGTCGGCACCTTTATCGAGGATCATCTGCGCTTCCATGCAGCAGCACTCGGAGCCGGATGAGCGTGAATGACAATCCGCTGCAAGTCATGGCGCAGTGGCTGCGCGAAGCGCAGACAAGCTCGGCGCGACGCAACCCCCTCGCCATGGCCCTGGCCACGGCGACGGCTGATGGCATACCGTCAGTTCGGATGGTGTTGCTAAAAGGCTTTGCTGAACAGCAGGGATACGTCAATTTCTATACTCACCATGAATCGAGGAAGGGTACAGAGATATCTGTCACGCAGCGGGCTGCGGGCGTACTGTATTGGGAGGAGTTCGGCGGCCGGCAGCTGCGCATCGAAGGTCCGGTTCGGCACTCGCCACATGACGAGAGCGATCGATATTTCGCTTCTCGGCCGGTCCACAGCCAACTCAACGCCTGGGTGAGTCAGCAAAGTCGAACACTTGAAGATCCCGCTTCGTTGCCAGCGCTCGCGACGCAGAAAGCCAACGAATTCGGCATTACCGCCGCAGCCTTGCAGGACGGCGGACCCCAAGAGATTCCTCGACCTTCACACTGGGGCGGTTATCGTATCTGGATTGATCGACTCGAACTATGGAGCGAAGGGGCAGGCCGGTTTCACGATCGATACTGTTACACACGCAAATTTGAACAGCAGGAAGACGAGAGCTTTGTCGGCACTAACTGGCAAGCCACGCGGCTGTATCCATAAGCGCCTAGGACGGCACTTGGCAGGTCCCTGGCGAGCAAGTGTGTTTGCGTCGCTGGCGCTGGGCGCTGCTGTCGGCAACTGCCAGGAAATGACCTTCGTCGATGTTCGCCAAGGCACAGACTCGAGTTTGAGCGTCGCGCCAGAGCAGCAGCTAATCGTCGTCGAACTTCTGGGCCAGCTCTGGCGACTGCCGCTATCCGGCGGCGCGGCCACGGCGCTGACACCGCCGGAGGAACAAGCACGACATCCTCGGTTCAGCAAAGATAGCCGGTTCATCGTTTATCAGCGACTCATCGATGGCCAGTGGGATTTGTGGCTGCTCGATATGGAAACCGATACGCGTTCTGCTCTGACATCTGCCCGCTCCAATGAAGTGGAGCCGGACTTTACGGCAGACACACTCAGCGTTGTGTTCGCCTCTGACCGCGCGGGTCGTTACGAACTTTGGTCCGTTCCATTAAGTGGCGGTGAGTGGCAAATTCTTGCTAGTGAACCGGGCGACGCCCGTTTTCCAGCAGTGACCGAAAACGGGGATATCGTCTATGTTGCCGCCGAAAAGAGCCAGTTCTCGCTCAGGCGCCTGCGCGACTCGGCTCAGCGAACCTTATATACATCGCCAAACGCGTTAACAGTTCCAAGTTGGCGGCCAGGCGGCGGTGTCATTGTCTTTCATGAAAATGATACCGGCGCCGCGCGGCTGCGTATGATCATCTTGTCCGATGAGCCTATCGTTCGAGATATCACGGTAGGCGAAGACGCTTTTCATTCGCGGGCAGCTTGGTTGTCTGCGGGCGAATTTCTATATGCTGCAGACGGCCAGATCTGGCGACGCGGCCTGGGCTCGCGTCAGCGGCGACCCGTGCATGTATTTGCCAGCGTCCCGATCGAACGCACGGCGCAGCCCATTCTGGAGCTCGGCAGCAGCACGCCGGATCTTGCGTCGCGCGGCATTGCAGGCGTCAGTAGCACGGCTGACGGTAACGCGATCGCTTTTTCGGCGCGCGGAGATATTTGGTATTTCGACAGCGAACATCTGACACGCCTGACAGATGACCCGTTTTGGGATGCGGAGCCCGTGATCGCGTCTGATGGCAAATTCATCGTGTTTACGAGTGATAGCAGCGGGCAACCGCAAGTCTGGCGGATTGCTACAGAAGGCGGGCGCCCTCAGCAACTTAGCCATACGAATGGGCGCGCATTCAGTGTCGCAATAGATCCCAGCGGCACGCGACTCGCGTTTCTATCAACCGATGGCTATGCCACGCAGGCGCCGGCCACATTGCACTTGCTTGATCTAGACAACGCGATTCAGCAGCGCGACAGCACAACCCTGATTCGTGCCATTGGGCCGCCTCGCTGGCTCGCCGATAATTCCACAGGCACGGTGGAAATCGACACGTTGGCCAACGATGGCAGCCAGCAGCGCATCGTATACGACGCTGCACTTCTCGAAGTCGGTCGAATACAAAGCCCTGAAGCTGCAGCTGAACCGATCAGGCCGTTACCTGACGGACTCACGAAAGCGCTCGACGATTGGACGCCCGAATCTGCACCATCGCAGCATTACGTCATCCAAGCCGGCCGATTATTCGACGGTATCGGCAGCAATTACCGACGTCATGTCGACATTCACATAGACGGCGAGCGAATTACTGCGATCGTCGGCCGCAATGTTCTGCCGCTGCCAGATCGAGTCGTCGACGCGACCGACTTTACTGTAATGCCCGGCTTCATCGACACACACACGCACGACGCCTTGTTGCTGGGCGAATCACTGGGGCGGGCGTGGCTGGCCTATGGCGTTACTACCGTGCGGATGCTGTCGGACAGTACCGACGGCGCGCAGGCGCTGGCCTCAAATTGGCGAACCGGTCACCTACCCGGCCCGCGGCTGATCATTTCGCCTTCGACCACGGTGAGCACGCCCAGTGCTTTTTCAGACATTGCAGAGGGGGCCATTCAACCCGTTGGGCGTGTGCCGATTCTGGACGACCCCTTTCTGAGCACGCCTGGAGAGCCCCCACTGATCCGCTGGAGCGGACAGTTCCCGATGCCGGTTGCAGCACAATCGCGGCTGAACCCGATACTGAACCGCCGCTACTCACCAGGCTTGATTCACTATCAGGATGTTTTCAGCACGCTGCAAGCAGCCGGTCTTGCTGAGTCATCAAGCCTCGCATTATTTGCCCCGACGTCGCTGAATCGCATTCTCGCGAACCGCCCCGGCGCAATGCGGGCGTTTTCGTTGCTGTACAGCCAAAGCGACCGACAGCAGTGGGCTGCACGCCCGAGCGACACTGCGACGCTGCCACAACGGCAACAAATGCTCGCACGTATGTTGCGCGGTGGAATCCGGGTTGCGCTTGGTAGCGAAGCTCCGTTCGTACCGGTGGGTTTGGGGACCCACATCGAAATGGAGCTGCTGGCAGATGCAGGCGTTCCGGTCGATCAAGTGCTGCGTACCGCAACGGTCGGGGGGGCGCTGGCACTGGGCGCAGAGCGCGATATTGGTACTGTAGAAGCCGGCAAACTGGCCGATCTGGTCGTCATTGCCGGCGATCCCCTTACGCGACTGGATGAATCGACGCAGATTCAAGCGACAGTTGTCAGCGGGCGCTGGTACGAACAAACCATCTTGCTGAACAGGCCGCCCGCGATCCGCGACTAAAATCCTGCGCGCCCTTAAAATTCAACCGGTTACATGCACCATCTCACAGAATAAATTAAAAATCTTCTGTAGCTCGACTGTCGAGAATTCTTACACTTTGATCGACATAGTGCTCAAGCAATCACAGGTTGACGTCATAACTCTCTGTTTTATAGTAATTTTTAAGTTTTGGCACGACAATTGCTTTAGATATACCGAGTCCAACAGGGCTCAGTGAGTGCGCAAACCGACAGAAAGTCTCGCTTCATGAAGTGAGCTTCTGTTAAATTGGACCTAATAATAAGAAGAAGAAGACATAATAAGAAGTAGAAAATCTAAAGATCGGCTGCTCAATAAAGAAAACAATAATTGCAGCTAGGCCGCATACTTGAAACCGTAAACTCCGATAACAATAAGAATCTGACCCGGCGTTCCCACCGCCGGGTTTTCTTTTTTCTGCATAGCCAGTTTTCGCAAGGCTGTGACCCATCCGCTAGTTAAATTGCACTCAAGTTGCTGCAATGCTGGCTGCACCTGCCACCGTGAGCACGATGTTTCGATTGCTCCGAATTACCTTCTTGCTTTACGTGCTCGCCTTTGTCGGCGTTGGCACTGTCATCAGCGCATACGAATCAACCGATTGGGACCATCCGCTCCTCGTCCACGTCTATGCCGTAAAAGGTGACCGCAGTTTGGCAGTGGGAAACTACGTCGACACGTTACGCCATGATCGCTTTGAGTCCGTTGCAGCATTCATCGGCAAAGAAGCCCATCGTCACGGCGTAGCGCTGGACTCTCCGATTCGGTTCTTTATCGATCCCGAACCGCTCGACACAATCCCGACCCTGGCGCCCAACGCCAGATACTGGCAAATCCTTGGGTGGAGCCTTCGCATGCGCTGGCTTGCATTCCGGCTGGCCTGGCAAAGCACACAACGCAGCCCGGATATCACATTATTTGCTGTTTACCATGACAGCGGCACGACGCTAGCGTTGGACGGTTCGACAGCCCTGCGCCGGGGTCTGATTGCCGTTGCGCACCTGTTTGCTGATCGGCAGCGCGCGGGCAGTAACGACCTGGTTGTTGCCCATGAACTGCTGCACACGCTGGGCGCGAGTGACAAGTACGCACTGGATACCAACTTACCAATTTATCCGCAGGGCTATGCAGAACCAGCCGCTAAGCCAAGGTATCCGCAACAGCTAACCGAGGTCATGGCCGGGCGACGCCCAATCTCTCCTGCCGAAGCAGCCATGCCGAGCGAACTCGAAGCCGTCGTTATCGGACCCCTGACGGCGGAAGAGATTGGCTGGTAAATGCCTGTTCCGAGCGCACGCAAAGCCGCCAGCGACTATCATTAGCGTTTTAACGCAAACCGGCAAGACGCAACTCATGGGACACCGACTCAGCAAAATCTATACGCGCACGGGCGATGCTGGCACAACTGGCTTGGCCGACGGCAACCGCGTGTCGAAATTCGATATTCGCATAGAGACCATTGGAGCAATGGACGAAACCAACAGCGCGATAGGTTTCTTGTTGAGCCAAGAGATCCCCGATGCAACGCTTCGCGATACGCTAACCCGCATTCAAAACGAACTGTTCGATGCCGGCTCAGAACTTTCTCTACCTGGATACCAAGGCATCGAAGACAATCAAGTCGAGCAACTTGAAAATGATCTGGATCGTATCAACGCGCAACTTCCGCCACTAAAGGAATTCGTTCTACCGGGCGGAAATGCCAGCGCCGCAAGTTGTCATCTAGCTCGAACAGCGGCACGTCGAGCAGAAAGACGTTTGTGGGAGCTGGCTGACGACATACCGCTGAATGAAGCGCTGCTGCGCTATATGAATCGACTATCAGACTATCTCTTTGTCGCGGCTCGCTGGCTGGCCCGCCAAAACGGCGGCACGGAGAAGCTGTGGCGCTCGCCGCGCTAGAGCGCCCAGCCAAAGAGCGTCATCAGCGCAACGATAATCATCCAGATAAATAGCGTACGCGTCACAAGCCGCATCGCATTGCGCGCCGCAAGACTAGAATTCTGTGGCTGCTCCAAAAATCCTGTCATTGCGGCACGACCCACATTGGCCACTAACAAGTCATTGCGGCGATGCAGCGGCTGGTCGGGATAATCGCTGGAACGCCAGCTGTTATAGGCGTCGTCAAAACTACCGCTTAGCGCATAGCCAATTGCAGCCAGACGCACAGGCACCCACAGCAATAAAGCATGCAGCAGCTCGATGGCAGGCAGCACGTTCTCCCGAAGATCGGTGTCTCGCGCAGACTCAAACGCCGCCCGCCGCCTGCACAGGTCATTGACCCTAAACATCCAAGCGCCGACCGGACCGAGCAACACGAACCAAAAAACTACGCCGAAGATCCGATTGGGCGCCTGTACGAAAACTGCACTCTCAACGGCTTCGATTTTGCTGGAATCCGATCGTTCTGCCTCGGACAGCTCAAACAAAATGCGCTCTGCGCGCTCACTATCTCCGCTATCGAGCGCATCACAGTATTCATCTATCTCATTACCGAGATCGCGCGGCCCAAGGCTCAAAAAAACAACTAACAGCGCAAACAGCAAATATGCAGTGCTCCAGCCGGTTGCAGCCGGACTCAGCCGGTAATGCAGATAAACGACCGGTAAAGCCAGCACGACAACCAGCAGCAACACGATTGCATAGGCCAGTGGTTTAGATACGCGCTTGGCATATCGATAACCAAAATCGAAATAGGCATCAAACCAACGCAATTCCCGCAAATGCAGCGCTTGCGTTGCAATATGTTCCAATCCAAAACCAAAAATCAGGGCGAGCAATTTCATCGAGTTATTCCGCAATAAGCAGCTTCCGCAGCCGCCACCAGTCAAATGCCGGACCTGGATCTGTCTTACGGCCCGGCGCAATATCGCAATGCCCTACGACATCAGCCGCGTGCAAGGATGGATAGGTTCGGCGCAGCGCTCGAATGAGATGACCCAGCACGAAGTACTGAGCGTCCTCATAGGGAGAATCGTCGGTGCCCTCGAGCTCGATGCCGATCGAGAAATCATTACAGGCCGCTCGACCGCAGTGCGTCGAATCACCGGCATGCCAAGCGCGCATATGGAACGGCACGAATTGAGTCAAACTGCCCTTGCGATCAATAAGAACATGCGAAGATACGCGCAGGTGCCCGATTGTCGCGAAGTACTCATGCTCGGTAGACGGCAGCGTATTGGTAAATAGTGCAGCAACCCATGTTCCACCAAACTCCCCAGGCGGCAAGCTAATACCATGAATCACGATCAGATCCGGCTCGATGTTCCCAGGTCGGTCATCGCAATTCGGGGAACAGATGTGCTCGACCGAGTCAAGCCAACCGTTCGCCGGATCGATTGTAAAATGCTGTTTTTTGATCAACATGAATTCGGCTTGCATACGCACGCATGTGACTATATACCACCGTGTTTCTGCAAGGCAGCCCATCGCACCCCATGAAACGTTCGCGCCGAGCCACGAGACTATTCTTCAGCAATATGCCTGAAGCCGGCCAAATCGCCTTGAATGCCGATGAAGCGCACTATTTGGCGACGGTTTTGCGCCTGCGTGTTGGCGACGCGGTTACCGCATTCAACGGCCAGGGCCAGGAATGGGCTTGCCGTGTTCTCGGGCTGACGCGCCGCGCCGGATTGCTGGAAGTGGAATCCGCACTGTAGCCGATTTCGGAATCGCCGCTCAATCTCACGCTCGTTCAGGCGGTTACGAAGTCCGAGTCGATGGATACAATCATCCAGAAGGAAACAGAACTCGGCGTCTCGCGTATCTGTCCGGTTATTACGGAATTCAGCGTCGTTCGTCTTAACAGTGAACGCACACAAAAGCGCCTTGCGCACTGGAATCGAATCGCACGCAGCGCATGCGAACAGTCAGGCAGGCATCAAACCCCAGACATTGCAGCTCCGACGGATTTAGCCGAATACTTTCAGACAGCGGCGCAAGCTCAAACAATAATCGCGCTCGATCCGCGCGCACCGAAGTCGCTGACCGATCTTCCGAAAACCATGCAAAGCATTACCGCCGTTGTCGGTCCTGAAGGCGGTTTTGGCCCCGACGACGAGAGCATCCTCGCTCAAACGAAGTGTATTCGAGTAAGTTTGGGACAACGCATCCTGCGTGCGGAGACGGCTGCCATCGCAATCTGCACCATCGCACAGCATCGATGGGGAGATCTACGAGAAGGCTAATGCCTCAATTTGTTCTTCAAGCGCGTCGAAATCAGGAATGACAGGATACTCATGGATCATACGAACTCGGCATAGGATCGGCCGATTCGTCGGCGGTTTGTAGTCTGGATCATTGCTCAAGACGTCACGATTGACACGCACGAGTTGCGGGAACCCCTGGGTCACAATGCCGTAGTGGCGGCCACGCAAATGGTCTGTGAGGCCATGCAGTATCACGATACGCCGACGATTGCGCCGCCTCTGATTAGGCACCTCCAGACTTTCGTCAAGCGACACAATCGGGACGCGCCGACCATTCCACTCGACACTGCCCACCGACCAAGGCGGCGCACCTTCAGGCGGTGGCTCTGGCGTGTCCGCAAATCCGATTACTTCTGCAACGCAGATGCGCGGAACGAGCAAGCGTTCTTCGCGCAAAGGGATCAGCAAACTATAAAGCTCGTTTGGCTGACTCATAACCGGCGCCCTAACAAATCTTCAATTGCGGCAACCAGGTGCTGCTCTTGATATGGCTTGCTCAAATACTCGTTGACGCCCAGTTCAATTGCTTTGGCGCGATGTTTATCGCCGGAACGAGAGGTAATCATGATTATCGGCAAGTCTTTGAACTTCGGATCATTGCGGACATGCGCAGCAAATTGATAGCCGTCCATGCGCGGCATTTCTATATCGAGCAGGATGATGTCCGGCTCGTTGTCATGCAGCACAGTGATCGCATCCAGCCCGTCGCGCGCCGTAAAAACCTTAACTCCACGCCGCTCCAATAACCTTTCGGTCACCCGCCGCATCGTGATTGAATCGTCTACGACCAAAGCGGTAAGCGTCTTATCCTCGGGTTCCTGCACAGGAGCGGAGGTCGCGCGGAACGGTTGTTGGCGAATGAGCGTGCCGGCGTCGAGAATTACAATGACCCGGCCATCTCCTAGAATAGTTGCGCCGGTGACACCCGGCACGCTGGCAATATGCGGGCCCAAAGCCTTGACGACAACTTCACGACTGCCTTCCAAGTGATCGGTCAGCAGCGCGGTAGAATTCTCGCCGGCTCTGACCAGCACGAGCGCTACGGCTGCATCATCCTGAGGCAAAGCGGACGGTGCCGCTCCGACCAGACTACCAAGATGCTGCAGCTTATAACTCAGTTCGCCGTAGTCGAGTTTTGGCTCATCCTGGGTCAGCAGCTCCAACAAATGCTCACGCCGGACTCGCGTAATACCCTCGACAGTCGTCAGCGGCAACGCAAAAGTCTCATCGCCTACATCAACAATGAGCGCATGCGTAATAGCGAGCGTATAAGGCAGGCGAATATGAAAACGGGTGCCGCGACCATGCTCCGACTCAATAGTCATTGAGCCGCCCAGCTTCTTCAGCTCATTCTCGACGACATCCATACCCACACCGCGGCCAGCGGATTGCGTAAGCTGGCCGGCTGTGCTGAACCCAGGCATGAGAATCATCTCTGCGGCCTGCTTCTCGGAGATTCGCTGACCTTCGGCTAACAAGCCGCGGTCGATCGCCGTGCGTATGATCGCGTCGATATTTAGACCCGCACCATCATCGGCGACGTCGATCGAGACCTCGGCACCCTCACGATTCAAGCTGAGCGTAATAGTTCCGGACTCGAGTTTGCCTTGGGCTTTGCGGGCCGCTGGCGCTTCGATCCCGTGCACGACTGAATTGCGCAGCAAATGCTCGAGCGCCGGCAGCATCGAATCCAAGACGTGGCGATCAAGCTCGCTGCTTGCGCCATGCACCACCAACTCGGCGACCTTGCCCGTCTCCGCCGCGGTCTGTCGAACGACTCTCGCGAACCGAGCGACATGACGTTGAAATGGCACCATCCGCGTCTGCATAAGGCCGTCTTGGATGTCGGCGGTAACGCGACCCTGCTGTGTCAGTAATGTATCCGCCTCATTCGTCAAGCCAAGCAAGAGCTCGTTAATGCTTGCGACGTCGCTTGCTGTTTCTGACAGCGCGCGCGAAAGCTGCTGAATTGTGGAATAGCGATCCAATTCGAGCGGATCGAAGTCGTTTTTCGATGCGGTGTCGTCTTGGTGCCGATACAAAATTTCGGCTTCGGTCTCTGCCTCGAGCTTGCGAAGTTGTTCGCGCAATCGGGTCACTGTCTGGCCCAATTCGCCGAGGTGGAAGTCGACTGACCGTACCTGCTGGTTTAGCCGCGCCTGAAAAATACTGATCTCGCCCGCCGCATTGAGCAATGAGTCGAGCAATTGAGCATCTACCCGTGCGGTTTCTGCACGTTCGGCACTGCGTGCGGCATCGCCGGTCGACGCCTGCCGCGTATCTAGCGGTTGAGAAACTTCCAATGCAGGTTCATCAACCACTGCTGGCTGCCCATCACCGGCTGGCGCGTCATCGTGCTCCAACGCGTGCGCTGCGTGTTCGGACTGCAGTGCGGCAAACTCTTCAGCGGCAGCCTCCAAGTCCGGCTCAGAGCGCATATCCGCATCTAGGCCTTCTTCGAAGGCCAATGCCTGCAAGTCGGACATTTGCTGATCACTGAACTCGACTGTGCCGGTCAACTCCAAGATATCGCCCTCAGCATCGGCGGAGGTCGACGGCTCTGCGACGTCGGATTCTTGGCCCGCTGGCGCTGCCCCTTGCGGTGCCAACTCAAACCCTGCAAAACCGACCCCGGTCAGATCGAAATCCAGGGGTTGATCCATCGTCGCATCGAGAATTTCTTGCCGCAAATTCGCTTCAGGTGTTACTGACTGCAAACGCTCCGGCGCAGTTGGTGGCGATGGTTGCGGAACCGTTACTAACAGCTCATCGATCGCTGCATTGCCCTGCGTGAATGCGCTCAGTTCAGCCAGCAGTGGCTGCGAATCGGCAAAAGGCCGCCCGAGATCAACACAATCACGCATTTGCTGAAGTTGATCGAAAGCCTTCTGCACCAAGCCAATCGCGCCGGGACCACTGGGCAAAGCGTCTACGCCCATTCGTTCCAACACCGTCTCGAGCGTATGACTCAAATCGCCCATCGGCAGGATGCCCGCTAATCGCGCACCGCCTTTCAGTGTGTGCAAAAGCCGCTGAAGTTCACTCAGGCCGGCGCTGACATTGATCCCGCCGCGGAGGTCTTGCAGAACAACCTCGGCTTGATCGAGCAATTCTGCCGCCTCTTCGGTGAATATCGCAGCGATCTCCGGATCGAATTCCACCGCGTCGGCCGGTACTTGCTCGAATTGAGACGGCTGCGGCTCAGCAGCGGATGGGTTTAGCGCGGGTTGCTCCGAATGTACCTCGGTCGGTTCGGGCAGAGAAGGCTGTTCGACTGCAGCCTCATCCGAAGTGAATTCGAGCGCTTCGGATGCTGCGGTCGTCTCTTGTTCGCGATCGGTTTCATCAACCTCGGCGGCTGGCATCACCGGCTCATTCGCCACGGCCAACAATCGCGTCTTGAGTGCTGTGACGAGCTCAGCAGACGGCGTGTACGCGGCGTTTTGGCTCAGCGCATCTGCCACGGCCTCGATGCTGTCGGCGGCCTGCATGAGTAGGTTTAGACCGGCTTCGTCGAGGCCGATTCGGGCTTGGTAACAATGGCTGAGATAGGCCGAAAGCGGCTCAGCGATGGTCACGCAGGGCGCATAATTTGCCATGTTGGCGCTACCCAGCAACGTGTGCGTAGCACGATACAACGACTCGTCTATCGAATGCGGAGCAGGCTGACCGAATGCAGTCTGCAAATAGGCTCGCACGGTTGCCAAATGACCGCGCATTTCCTTGATAAAGATCTCCGCCAATACTGGATCGATCGCGGGTTCGGCCGCGGCATTCGCCGCTTCGGCAAGCGCTACATCTTCGTGGCCGGCTTCACCAGTCGCGAGCGCATTCGCACGCCGTTCAATACGATGAATGTCAATCTTCGGCACGATGCCGAGTTCGAGCTGGTCTAACAGTGCTGGCAGCGCATCGACAGCTTGTTTGACTACGTCGACAACGGGCGGCGTAACACTCAACGTTCGGTTTATCAGCCGGTTTAGAAGGTTCTCTATGCTCCACGCAAAATCGCCAATCGCCATTGCGCCAACGGTTCTGCCACTACCCTTTAGCGTATGAAAAGACCTTCTTGTCGCCGTCAGCACCTCGAAATTCTTAGTGTCATCGAGCCACGTGGGCAAATTGTGGCGCACGGCCTCCAGCTCGCCCTTGGCCTCTTCAATGAAGATCTCGAGCAACTCCGGATCGGTATGCTCGCCGTCAGCCTCGAGGGCAGCCATAACCCCGGTCGCTTCGGGCCTCAGTCGCGGCTGTGGCAGCGTGCCTTCGAGCGCCGCCTCATCAGCCGAGTCGGGGATGTTCAATCCCGCGCTGACCGCAGCTTTATCCCTCAAAGCGGCATCGTCTGCTGAAGACGGGGCAGCAATCGACTCGTCGGGTCGCGGCAAGTCGGTGTCTTCGATTTCCGCTGGAGCGGCCTCCTCCACAGGCGCCGGCGTTGCCGCCGTGCGCTCTAGCATCTCCAGGCAACGGGCCGCGTTTTCGAGCATATACCAGGGGTCTTTTCGACCCGCGCTCACCGTCTCCATGTAATACTCAACGCTGACGATCGCATCGGCGAGCCGCTCAACACGCTGGACATCCGTCTTGCCATCAGCGCCGTTGAGGCCTTCGGCCAGTACTGCGCCGATTCTCTCTATCAGCCGCACGACAGTCGTCTTGTTGAGCATCAACAAACCGGCCGCGATACCTCGCAGCTGCGGACGAACTTGTTCCAGCGCGCGGGTATCTTCAGGCAGCTCGACAAGTTTTATGACGGCTTCTTTGACCTTCGCCAAATTGACAATGCACTCGCCCATCACAGCCTTTGTTACTTGACTGTATTGGACGGCTCCATCATCGCCTGGCTCCTGGTCGGCATCTTGATTGGGCACGACTGCCCGGACCAACTCCCGATCGAGTTCGTCCTCGACGTGCAACAACACCGCTGCGATGCCTTCCAGCACATCTTGATCGACATCGGTACTGGCATCGACCATTGAATTGAGTTCAGACATTTGCGACTGGATCTGCGCACGCGATGCATCCAGACCCAAAACACCCAGCGTATCGCCAATCTTCTGCAGCATTTCGAGCTGGGGCAGCAGTTGTCTGAGGTCTTGCATCCCGGTTCTCACAAAGATGTCCAGACTATCCTTCACAGTGCCCAGGTCTTGCTTAATTGCCTCGGCGACTGTGCGCATTAGTTTTACGCTGGGACCAGCCAGACCCTCGCGCGCTCGTTCCAACTGATCGTCACCCGGAATCAACTGGTTCAGATTAAATTCGCTGCGAATAGATTGAATGCGCTCGTCTTCGGATTCCGCGCGCGCAACGTAGTACAGCAGGTTATTCAGCAAATCGTTGGGTGGCGAGGTTGCGAATCCCTGCTCGCCATCGTCGGCCAAGCGCTTGAGCTGCCTGTCTGCTTGTCCAACCAATCGCTTGAGCGCAACACTCGACTCGAGCCCACCGTCTCTCAGCGCAACGAATACGCCACACAAAACGCTCCACAATTGCTGCACGATTTTACTGTGGGCAGCCTGTTCAAGCGTGCCCGTAATCACGATCAGGTTTTCGAGATTGTGATCAGTTTGCGCCCCGCGGATCCATCCCAACAGCGCGCTTTGAAACACCGGGCGTTGCTGTTGAGCCAAATTACGGAACGCCGCGTTTGCTTGCTGGCCGACGTTGGTTCTGTCTACAGCAGGAGCCGGCCGCTCTAATGGCCCGGTACGCAACAACAGCAACGTTCCCTCTGACATCAAGGGACGATTGCGAACTGAACGCAGATCATTCAACAACGGCAACAATACCAGCGCGACATCGCGACCCCCGCTCAGCAGCCGCTCCAGATAAGCTGGCAACTGCACCATTGATCGCGTTAACGCTTCCGTGCCCTTGTCAATGGCATCGCCTTCCGCCTCGTTCTGCAAGAAACGGCAGGTCTGTTCCATCTCCTCGGCCAGCAAGGCAGCTCCATGGACTTCAACGATCTTGAGTGCACCACTGGCCAAATGCAGCAGACTTGCCGCGCGGAGCAACGCGCCATCGCTAGCCTGGCCATCGACGTGGTCTTCTATTTCGCGGCGCGCATGATCAAGCGTTGCAGCCAACTCGCGATTCACGAGTTCAAGCGAATGCGTTGCTAGATCACCATTGAGTTCGAGGTCCATGCTCATACAGTTTTAACAGATATCCCTGAGCTACCGCAGGTCCCCAACAGCCTCCCGCCGTTGCGCTAAGTCGCGGGCCACAGCGTCAAATTCGTCATCACTGGCATCGCCATGCGCTTGACGCGCCGAGGAACTGGGCGTGTTTCCCATCTGCATTTCGTGAGCCGCAGCGCCGCTGCGTTTTCCATCTGGCGGCAACTTGAATCCACTGACTGTTTTGCGCAGCTGGCTAGCGAGCTCCGAAAGTTTGCTGATCGAGCTGGAGGTTGCGGTCGTCGATTGCTTAGTCTTGGCGCTTACGTCGCGCAACACATCCATATTTCGAGTAATGGCTGCCGCCGCGACATTCTGTTCACGCGCGGATCCGGAAATGTTGTGTACGAGGCTGGCAATCTGGTGCGAGACTTGTTCGATCTCTTCGAGTGCCGCGCCGGCATTTTCAGCCAGCAACGCCCCGCCCACGACATCGGTCGTACTGCGCTCCATCGATACAACTGCTTCGTTGGTATCGGACTGGATCGTGCTTACCAGCACTTCAATTTTCCGCGTTGCAGCCGTCGAGCGCTCGGCAAGCTTTTGGACTTCGTCCGCGACCACAGCGAACCCGCGACTCGCTTCGCCGGCGCGAGAAGCCTCGATCGAAGCGTTCAACGCCAGGATATTCGTCTGATCTGCGATTTCTTCAATCAGTTCGACAATGTTGCCGATTTCCTGAGAACTTTCTCCGAGCCGCTTGATACGCTTCGACGTATCTTGGATCGTCTCACGAATGGTGTTCATTCCTTCAATTGTCCGGCGGACGGCTTCACCGCCTTTATGCGATATTTCGACGGCGTGCCGGGCAACGTCAGAACATCTTTCGGCATTACCAGAAACCTCCGAGACGGAAGCGGACATTTGCTCCATCGAATTGGAGGCTGCTACGGCCTGTTTTACCTGGGTTTCTGAAGCCCTGACCATGTGGTGCGCCGTGGCCTCGCTCTGCTTAGCCGCGGCATCGACCAAAATGGACGAGTCGTTGACGGTAATGACCAACTCGCGCAGAGCCTCGATAGCATAGTTGATCGAATCGGCGATCGCACCGGTAATGTCTTCAGTCACAGTGGCGCGAACAGTGAGATCCCCGTCCGCCAAATTGGACAGCTCGTCGAGGAGCCGCAGAATCGCTTGCTGATTCCGCTCGTTTTGCTCAGCATGAACGTCTGCTACTTTGCTCAAAGTTTGAGCGCGCATGAACCCAACCAATAAGGCCAGCAATAACAACAAACTGACGCCGAGCAGACCGATCAGCAGCCACTGTGCCCAGCCGGTATCGCGATCCGCGGCAGGCGGCCGAGAATTTTGAAATCGCTGCGCCAATGCAAGCGCACCGCCGTCGATCCGGCTGAAAGCCTCTCCGGCGGCTGACAGCGACTGTGCTTCGGCCACAATCCCGCCGACGGCATTTTGCACCTCAGTCAACAGCCGCAGACTGGTATCGACGTCTACGGGATCGGCTTGTTGGGCTGCGGAACGAACTCCGAGATCGGTGGAAGCGC
>JAHEEO010000244.1 GCA_024640665.1 Rhodospirillales bacterium
TCAAATCCGCAATGGAAAGATCGTCCAGCGGACGCGCGACCACAGCCATGTAGAAGTGCTATTGCGGGAAGGCTTGATTGCCGAAGATCATATCAAAGCGCACCCCATGCGCAATTTCGTAGAGTGCTGCATCGGCGGCGATCGTGCATTGCCGGACATGAGTATCAGCGGCCGCATTGCGCTCGAGGAGGGCGACATATTGCTCGCGTGCACGGACGGCTACTGGTCTGGGCTCGACGAAGCGGACATTGCCAACCTCGGCGTGACCCAGCGTCCGCTGGACCAGCAACTTCAGCATGCAAGCGCCCAGGCCATCCGCAATAATGGGCCGAATAGCGACAATACCAGCGCAATTGCAATCGCATGGCACGCGCGCTAACTCGCCGTCGCACGACAAAATCTGCATACCGAGCGCGCTAAATCATCTACACTTTTCATTATTAACGACTTTGGAGTTGCTGATGCGCCCCAGCGGACGCGCGCCCGATGAGATGCGGGCCGTCACATTTGATCTCGCCTTCACCATGCATGCCGAAGGTTCTGTGCTCGCCAGCTTTGGCAATACCCAAGTGCTTTGTACAGCATCGGTAGAGCCCCGCGTCCCGCCGTTTCTGAAAGGCAAACAAGAAGGTTGGGTCACTGCCGAGTACGGCATGCTGCCGCGCGCAACTCATACCCGTTCAGCCCGTGAAGCTGCCCGTGGCAAACAAACCGGCCGCACCCAAGAAATCCAACGCCTCATCGGCCGCAGCCTGCGTGCGGTCGTGAATCGCAGCGCCCTGGGCGAGCGCACGATCACGATTGATGCCGACGTTCTGCAAGCCGATGGTGGCACCCGGACCGCAGCGATATCCGGTGGCTATGTGGCGTTAGCGCTGGCGATACGCTCGCTGATGGAACGCAAGAAGCTCATCGAGAATCCGCTGCATGGACAAGTTGCGGCGGTCTCGGTTGGTATTACCAATGGTCTGCCGCTGCTTGATCTCGACTATGCGGAAGACTCAACTGCAGAAACGGATATGAATGTCGTCATGAACGAGGGCGGTTCGTTTATTGAAGTACAAGGAACGGCGGAAGGTCATGCGTTCCGTCGCGGCGAACTCGACCAATTACTCGACCTCGCAGTCGCTGGCACGCAGCAAATCATCGAGGCGCAGGATGCCGCCCTCGGCAAGCGCTGATCGCTTATGGGTGCTGGCGAGCAATAACGCCGGCAAGCTCGCTGAATTCCAGGCGCTATTGTCCGATGCCAGTCTAGAGCTGCGCGGACAAAGTGATTTTCAGGTCACTGCCGCAACAGAGACCGGCATGACATTTGTTGAGAATGCTCTGCTGAAGGCGCGGCACGCTGCGGCGGTCACCGGTTTACCGGCGATTGCCGACGATTCCGGCTTGTGTGTCGACGCATTGGCAGGCGCCCCCGGTCTCCACTCTGCTCGGTTTGCCGGTGTCGGCGCGACGGATGCGCAAAACGTCACGAAACTATTGACGGCGTTGGCGCAAGTGCCGGAAACACAGCGTTCCGCACACTTTTATTGTGTCATCGTTGCGGTGCAATCCGCACTGGATCCCGCACCGCTGATAGCGATAGGCAGATGGGACGGGTCAATTAGCCACGCCGAGAAAGGCCAGAACGGGTTTGGCTACGACCCGGTATTCTGGGTTTCGGGTGCGAATCGGACTGCCGCTGAACTGGCGCCGGACGAAAAGAATCGGTTAAGTCATCGCGGCAAAGCCTTGCAGTCTTTTCGAGCACAGTGGCAATTCACGCTTGACAAAACCTAGGTTTACTGGATCGTTATACACATTATTTGAACTCGGCAGACAAAACATATGTGTTGCATGAGTTTGTTCTTAAGAAGGCTAGGAAGTCATCTATAACTCTTTGATAAATAATGCGTTTATCGCTCTGATCGTTTTTTGATCAAAGCGTCACAAATGCCTACGAACGTTGACGAGCACCATGCTGAATTCATCGATGTCCACAGAGTTATCCACAGATTCTGTGGATAACTTCCTCGCCGGCGCACCCGGCCGGCACACCCCTTGAGTTTAGGCCGCTGGATCAGTATCCTCACGCGCCCGCACCGGAGGTGAAACCATGAAACCTGAAATTCATCCTGACTACGCTGAAACTGCCGTTACGTGTAGCTGTGGCAACAGTTTCACCACACGATCAACGCTGGGCAAAGACCTGACCGTCGAGGTCTGCTCGGCCTGTCATCCGTTCTATACCGGCAAGCAGAAAATTGTCGACACAGGCGGCCGCGTGGATAAGTTCCGCAAGCGTTACGGCAAATCGGGAGCTACAACAGCAGCTTAAGTATGATGCGGCCCTTGGAGGGCTGCTGCTCGCTGCTATACTATCGGCTTCGCGTTGTTGGCCTCGCGCCAGCAGGGCCCCGTCTAGTCTTGGCCATGGCCGCGCCAAAGGCGGGTTTGTGTCCATCTCTAAAAATTCCAGGCGGAATGCATGACCGATAAGCAGTACATCCTAACGGGCCCGGACCCGGACAATACGCTTCAACTCCCAGTCCTCGAGCCAACCGTTGGCCCCGATGTGCTCGACATTGCAAAACTTTACGCAAGCCAGGGCGTATTCACTTATGACCCCGGCTTCGCGGCAACGGCGAGTTGTGAAAGTACGATCACTTATATCGACGGCGAACAAGGCATCTTGCTCTATCGCGGTTATCCGATTGAGCAGCTGGCAGCCAGCTCAAGCTTCGTTGAAGTCGCGTATCTGCTTTTGCATGGAGAACTGCCAAGCGCCGCAGAGCTGCAAGACTTCGATCATACGATCCGTACCCACACGATGCTGAACGAATCGCTGTTGCGGTTTTTCAACGGTTTTCACCACAATGCTCATCCGATGGCGATGATTTCAGGCGTTGTTGGATCGATGTCGGCTTTCTATCACGATACAACCGACATCCACGATCCGCATGATAGAGATGTTTTTGCCCATCGAATCATCGCGAAGATCCCGACGATTGCCGCTGCTGCCTACAAACACTCACTTGGCCAGCCCTTCGTCTATCCACGCAACCAATTGAGTTACTGCGAAAACTTGTTACATATGTTTTTCTCAGTGCCTTCCGAAGAATTTGAGGTCAGTAGCGTGGCTGCTGAAGCGCTCGACCTGCTATTCATTCTGCATGCCGATCACGAGCAAAACTGCAGCACTTCTACCGTCCGCCTGGCGGGTAGCTCCGGAACGAATCCTTATTCGGCCATTGCCGCCGGCATTTCTGCGCTGTGGGGACCGGCACATGGCGGCGCAAACGAAGCTGTTATCAACATGCTCGAACGCATCGGCTCGGCGAGCCACATAGATGAATACGTAGATCGAGCGAAAGACAGAAACGACTCGTTTCGTTTAATGGGCTTTGGCCATCGAGTCTATAAGAGCTATGACCCACGGGCACAAATCATTCGCGAAATGTGCCATCGCGTATTGGAGAAACTCGGCCAGAGCAATTCACCGCTGTTCGAGCTCGCATTACGCCTGGAAGAGATCGCGCTGAAAGATGAATATTTCGTCGAAAAGAACCTTTATCCGAACGTCGACTTCTATTCCGGAATCATCTATCAAGCGCTAGGCATACCGAAGTCGATGTTCACGGTCATGTTCGCCATCGCGCGCTGTGTTGGCTGGGTGACGCACTGGCGGGAAATGCTTGCCGATCCAGAGACGCGTATCGGCAGACCGCGCCAGCTCTATGTTGGCCCGGCACGCCGCGAATACACGGATCTTAAACAGCGCAGTTGATTCACGTTACGCCGGCGTTACTCTGTCAACAGGGCAAGTACCGCTTTGCGGGATGCCCTTCGCATCGGCTTTTGATCCACAGGACTCAGCGGCGCCTGGCGAATGCCATCCAGCGGATACACTTCAACCAGCACGTCTTCGATTCCGGCATTGAACCGATACGCGGGTATCCGTGTCAGCGTGTTTCGATTCAAGCGGCTGCGACGTTCGATGTCACGATACTCCCATCCGCAAGAACTGAGCATGGTAGCCACCAGCTCGGGCTGGTCGCTGAACACATGCAGTTCAATGACCGCGTTGAGCGTCGCGGTACCCGCTAGCACGGTACCGACGAGCCTTGGCTGGAACTGGAGCAGGACGTCCATCACCGCGACAGCCGAGCTGCGCAACGCATGAACACGACTAGCGTGATCGTCCGCTTCAAAAATCCGCTGGCGCGCCGCGAGGCGTGCCTCGATCATTTCATTCGAGGGCAAAGCCCGATGGCTCGACAATTTCAAGCGCTCGACGGCTTTACGCTTTGCCAGTGCAAAGTCGCGGATACCCTGCTCGATCATTAAACGCGCAGCTTCTTCGGCGACACGCTCGCGCAGCAGGCCGTCAGCGGCGGCATTTCCATTTCGACGCTTCATGGGCTCGTCTACCCGGACTTTAAGGCACGTTGGCGTTTCG
>JAHEEO010000245.1 GCA_024640665.1 Rhodospirillales bacterium
GGGCGCGATGATTTGGTGGTTTACGCGCCCGCAGCCAATTTCGGTAACAACCGTCCGCGTCGATCGAGGACCCGTTGCCGCAACAATCGCGAATACGCGTGCAGGCACTGTGGACGCTTGCCGACGCGCAGGCATCGCACCAGCAATGGGCGGCAAAATATCACGGCTTGCTGTCAGCGATGGAGATCGTGTCGCTGAAGGCGATATCTTGCTTGAACTGTGGAACGAAGACCTGCGCGCGGAACGGCAGCTTGCCCAGCGCGATGCGCAGGCGGCCCGCTCGCGGCAAAGTGAAGTCTGTATCGTTGCCGATGTTGCCAGGCGCGAAGCAGACCGCCTCATGCGGCTGCATGATGAAGGCTTAACATCCGAAGAAGCTGCTGAGCGCGCGCTCGGCAACGCGCAATCTGCGGCTGCCGGTTGCGAGGCAGCACGTGACTTGGTGCAAGTCAGCGTCGCGCGGGTCGAAGTAGTCGACGCGCAGCTCGAGCGAACACTGCTGCGGGCCCCATTCGACGGCGTCGTAGCAGAAATCAACGGCGAGCTGGGCGAGTTTGTCACACCATCGCCAGTGGGCATTCCGACGCCACCGACGGTCGATCTCATCGACACGACTTGCCTTTACATTAGCGCACCCATCGACGAAGTGGATGCGCCCCACGCCAAGCCCGGGCTTCCGGCAAGGATCAGCCTGGATGCATTTCCCGACCGGGTTTTCGAGGGCGTTGTGAGAAGAGTTGCGCCATACGTACTCGATCAGGAACGCCAAGCCCGCACCGTGGAGGTTGAAGCTGAGATCATCGGTGCGGCAGAGACGGGCCTGTTGCCCGGTTACAGTGCAGACGTCGAAATCATACTCGACAGTCGCGACAACGCAATCCGCGTCCCCACTTCGTCAGTGCTGCCGGACGGCACTGTTTACGTCTTCGATGAGGACAGCGGATTGATTGAAAAACGCACGATAGAACGGGGCATTTCGAATTGGGAATTTACCGAAGTCAGCAATGGGCTGAATGAAGGTGAGATCTTAGTGAGCAGCATCGACAGAGAAGGCGTAGGCGACGGCGCGCGCGCACAGGTCGAATAAGCAATTGTGATCAAGCTTCGCGGGATTTGCCGGGACTACGAGGTTGGCGACGAAACCGTGCATGCGCTCGACCATATCGAGCTTGACATCGCTGCTGGTGAATATATTTCCATCATGGGACCTTCCGGTTCCGGCAAGTCAACCTTGCTTAACATCCTCGGATTATTGGACAAACCAACCGCGGGTATTTATGAACTCGACGGATCCGATGTATCAGATCTCCCCGATGATCATCTGGCACAGGTGCGGCGTCAGAAAATCGGTTTCATATTTCAATCGTTCCATCTGGTGTCGAGGCTGACTGCCCACGAAAACGTCGAGCTGCCAATGCTGTTGATGGGCACCAACAAGAAAGAACGCCGGCAACGCGCAGAAGAAGTCCTCGACTCCGTTGGCTTGCGCAGCCGGCTGGATCATCGTCCCGACCAACTCTCCGGCGGCGAGCGACAGCGTGTTGCAATCGCACGCGCAATCGTTATGCGACCGAGTTTCTTGCTCGCTGACGAACCAACCGGCAATCTCGATTCGAAATCCGGCGGCGAGATCATCAGCATCGTCGAAGACCTCAATTCCCAGGGTATTGGGCTGGTCGTCGTGACTCATGATCCGGATCTTGGCGACCGCGCGAGACGTCATCTGCGGATGGTTGATGGCCGCATTCATAGCGACAACCCGAGAAAATCGGCATGAAAGTACTGGACACTGCATTGTTCGCATCTCAGGCGCTGCGCCGTGCGCCGATGCGTACCAGCATGATGCTGTTGGCCATTGCCATAGGAGTCGCGGCAGTTGTCACGTTGACCGGCGTAGGCGAAGCCGCACGTCGGTTTGTTAGCGCCGAATTTGCGTCGCTTGGGACAAACAGCTTAATCGTGCTGCCGGGCAAAGCCGACACGTCTGGCTCAGGACTTACCGGAATGTTGATCGGCGAAACGGCGCGTGACTTGACCCTTGATGATGTCATCGCTATTGCGCGCAATCCACGCATTACTCGTGTTGCACCAGTCGTAGTCGGCGCAGGAAACGCATCTTGGCGTTCACGTTCACGCGAAGTTACCGTCATCGGGACAAGTGCCGATATGCGCGAAATTCAACGCTGGGAACTCCAGGCTGGGCGCTTTCTACCGCAGCTCGATCTCGATGTCGCATCGCCGGTCTGTGTTGTCGGCAGCATTATTGCCGAAGAAGTAATCAACTCGAATAGAGTCGTGGGTGAATGGCTGAGAATTGGCGATGTGCGCTGTCGAGTCCTCGGTGTTATGGCACAAGGAGGCATTTCCGGCGCATTCAATTTGGATGAATCAGTGTTCTTGCCCGTCGCCAACGCCCAGCAGCTGTTTAATTCGCCGGGCGTATTTCGAATCATAGTAGAAACGCGCGAACGCGCTGACATGGACCCGATACGCCGCTATATCGTAGATACAGTCCGGGAACGACATCAGGGCGTCGAAGACATCACGGTCATTACCCAAGACGCCGTATTGAGCACGTTTGATTCCATTTTTGGCGTCATCACGATGGCCTTGGCTGGAATTGCCGCCATCAGCCTCCTCGTGGCCGGAGTGCTCATCATGAATGTCATGCTCGTGGCTGTCAGCCAGCGCACTAGTGAAATAGGCTTGCTAAAAGCGATTGGCGCGACACACAACCAGATAGTCGCCATATTTCTTACCGAGGCCGCATGGCTGGCCGCATTGGGCGCGGCCTGTGGGCTTGGCGTGGGGTATACGGTTTCGTATGGCCTAGGTGTCGCGTACCCGATACTCGATTTCAGAGCCCCCGTCTGGGCCTCAGCAGCTGCCGTGGCAATCGCGCTGATTAGCGGTGTGGTCTTCGGTTTGGCACCCGCGCGTCGCGCTGCCAAATTGGATCCTGTTTTCGCGCTGACGAGATAGACCGATGAAGTTTATCGATCTAATTCAATTTACCGCTCAAGCCATTTTTTCACATCGCTTGCGCAGCACACTGACGGCAATCGGTATCGGCGTCGGCGTACTGGCCGTAGTGCTGCTGACCGCAATCGGCGAAGGTGTCAATCGATTTGTCGTAGAGCAATTTACTCAGTTCGGCACGACCACAATCGCAGTACAACCCGGCAAGTCGAGCACGCTGGGCATTAATCCTGCCGTACTCAATTCAGTGCGGCCGTTGAGCCTTGCCGACGCTGTTGCGCTCGAACGAGCGCCGTATGTACTTTATTCCGTGCCGGCCGTGTCAGGCGCCGGGTCCATAGAAGCGAACAACCGTGAGCGCAATGTAAACGTCTTCGCCGTCGGACCAGGCTTCGACCGAGCGTTCAAGTTCAATGTGAACATCGGTAGCTTTTTGCCGCCGGACAACCTCGAGCGAGCAAGGCCTGTAGCCGTATTGGGCGCAATGGCCGCCGCAGAGATTTTCGGCAGCGGAAACCCACTTGGTCAGCGCATCCGAATCGGCAACGAGCGATATCGCGTAGTTGGCGTAATGGAGCCCAAAGGCGAGATGCTCGGCATCGACCTTGACGACACGGTCTACATTCCCGCCGCCCGCGGACTCGAGATGTTCAACCGCACTGGACTCCATGAAATAGACATCCTCTATGCCGAAGATGCTCCGGTGGATGAAGTCGTCGCGGGGATACGTAGAATTCTACTGGCGCGGCACGGCGGAGAGGACTTCACTATTCTGACGCAGCAGCAAATGCTCGATGTCCTGGGCTCGATCATCGATGTATTAACACTCGGCGTCGGCGCTTTAGGTGGCATATCGCTGCTCGTTGGCGGCGTCGGCATATTCACGATCATGACTATCGCCGTGCGCGAACGCACCGAGGAGATTGGCTTGCTCCGCGCAATAGGCACAACCAAAAACGTCGTAGCAAGGATTTTTATCGGCGAAGCCGTACTGCTGTCGGCACTGGGTGGCGCAGGCGGCTTGCTTTTGGCACTCATTGTCATTGGCGCCGTCAGCGTTTTGGCACCGAGCATCCCGGTGAATGTCTCAATCATGTATGTTCTGCTGGCGGAATTGATTGCAGTGCTTACCGGTCTCATTGCGGGCGTCCTGCCCGCGTATAAGGCAGCCAGCCTGGCGCCGCTGGATGCCCTGCGAACCGACTAACAGAACACTTGATTTAGCGTGTTCGCCAAACGTGCTGCGGCAAACACCAGCTGGCGTTCTGAAATCGACACCGCCTGATGCAGATAGGCCACATCGAGTAGCCCTGTGCGCTGATCAAACGCATAAACTTGCTCGCGCAGGCCAAATGCATGCGCTGTCCAGTCGCGAACGCTTGAACCCTTGTCTAGGCGTGCTGTGCGCCTGACCCGCTCTGCGATGCGCGCCGCGTATGTCCGCACTGACCAGCCCGACAGTTG
>JAHEEO010000042.1 GCA_024640665.1 Rhodospirillales bacterium
GTTCAGCAGAAAATCCCACCCATCGGGCGCATAGCCGATGCCAAACCGCTGCGCGGTATTGCCGTCAATCCCGCGCTGTTTTAGGTATCTGATAGCTGCATCGTGCTTGCGCAGCGCGGCTTGAAAGTGCTGATTTGCCTCGCTCAACAAGTCCAGTATTGGTTCACGAACCGGATCTTGAACGTCAACCGTGCGCTCGGGCATCGGCAGTCCGAGCATGTCTGCGAGCGTTTCAACAGCTTCCGGGAACGGCAGGTTGTCGTATTCCATCAGGAACCGAATTGCCGTGCCGTGAACTCCGCAACCAAAGCAATGATAGGTCCCGCGGGCAGGTGTGACGGTAAACGACGGCGTCTTTTCGTCGTGGAACGGGCACAGGCCTTTGAAATACGCGCCCGCGCGTTTCAGGCTGACACGCCGCCCGACCACCTCGACGATGTCGGCTCGGGTGATGATTTCATCTATAAAGTTTTGAGGTATGAGTTTGTTCATGGAGGCGTACCGCTGCGCCCCTGGAGGATAACAATCCTCTAGATTTTAGCGAGCGCTTGGCGCACCAAGCCGCTGACGGTGGCCATGTCGGCGCGGCCTGCAGCAGCGATTTTTACCGCGGCCATGACGTTGCCCATATCTTTGATTGAGCTGGCGCCGGTATCCTCAATAGCGGCTGCGATGACGGCTGACAGTTCCGCTGCAGCCAGTTGCGCAGGCATGTACGCTTCAAAATAAGCGACTTCCATGGTTTCCTTGCCAGCCAGGTCTTCCCGGCCCGCTGCGGCGAATTGCGCCGCGGCATCGCGACCTTTCTTGATCATTGTGCCGATAATATCGAGAACTGCGGCATCATCGAGATCCTTGCGCGTATCCACTTCTTGCTGCTTTACCGCCGCCAGGACCAATCTGAGTGCGCCCAATTTGGGTTTGTCACCGCTGCGCAAGGCGTCGTTGCTGTCTTCTTGGAGTCGCTGCTTTATTTCAGACATGGTTTCACCTTAAATTGGGAGACGCTGCGAACCGTATGCTGCCGGGTTCACGCGCCATATGCGCAAGCTCGCGCGCACATGATGCTACGGTGATGTCGGCGCGTCAGGCGAGCAGCATTTGCTGGCCGGCGTAGGACTCGGAAATTAGAATCGGCTCGGAGCTAGCCGAGCTGAACAGCCTAATAAAGCCGTTGACGGCGACCGACAGTGCGTGAATTGCGCTTAAGATGGCGCTTGACGGCCGCGGCCTTCTTGCGTTTACGTTCCTGTGTCGGCTTCTCGTAATACTCGCGCTTACGCAGTTCGGTCAGGATGCCGGCTTTCTCGCAGGCACGCTTGAAGCGGCGCAGTGCACCGTCAAAATGTTCGCTTTCTCTTATTCGGACGCTTGGCATATCTTATATGTTCTCAGATACAACGCTGGCCGGTATTTCCGGCCAGCAAGCCGCTAATAATAGCGGCGTTCGATGTAAAGTGTAAAGTCTGATGAGAGTTCTGGGCATAGAAACGAGCTGTGATGAGACGGGTGTCGCGTTGTTCGATACCGATCGCGGGCTGCTGGCCGAAGCGCTGTCGAGCCAGATTTCGCTGCACGCGAAGTTTGGCGGTGTCGTTCCTGAGCTTGCGGCGCGAGATCATGGCGCGAAACTTGCGCCGCTGGTCAATCAAGTCATGGGCGAAGCCGGCTTGGGCCTGCAGGCGCTGGACGGCGTGGCTTATACGGCAGGCCCTGGACTGATTGGTGCGCTGATGGTTGGTGGCGCTTATGCCGTCTCACTGGCTTATGGCTTGGGCATCCCAGCGATACCTGTCCATCATATGGAGGGTCATTTGCTGGCCCCAATGCTCGAAGACCCAGCACCGGCGTTTCCATTTCTGGGCTTATTGGTTTCCGGTGGTCACACCCAGCTCGTCGCCGCGACGGGACTCGGCCGCTATGCCACGATCGGCAATACCCTGGACGATGCAGCGGGTGAAGCTTTCGACAAAGTTGCGCGCTTGCTGGGATTGCCGTATCCGGGTGGACCCCAGATCGCGGCCTTGGCAGAAACGGGGCGCGCTGACGCATTTGCGTTCCCGCGGCCACTGCGCGGTCGCGGTCTCGATTTCAGCTTCAGTGGCTTGAAGACGGCCGTTCGGATCGCTGTCGCCGCAGAAACCGCAAAAACGCCGCGACTTTCCGATCAGCTGCGCGCTGACATTGCTGCATCGTTTCAGCAAGCGGTAGTGGACAGTCTGATTGAAAAATGTCTACGCGCGCTCGATGCAACCGGCATGGAGCGACTGGTAATTGCAGGCGGCGTCGGCGCGAATCGGTTGCTGCGGCAAATGCTGACGGATCAAGCCCGCGCGCGTGGGGTTGAAGTGTTCTATCCTAGGCCTGAACTGTGTACCGACAACGGCGCAATGATCGCGTACGCCGGTGCCCAACGACTGGGCCAAAGCACATCGTTACAGATCGTTGCGCGTCCGCGTTGGCCGCTCGATACGTTGACACCAAGTAACTAAGAGATAAATGGACACCATATTTCTCCGCGATCTGCGCGTTGAGGCCATCATTGGGATCTTCGAATGGGAACGCCGCACAACCCAAACGATCAGTATCGATCTGGAGATGGCCGCTGATATTGCCAAGGCTGCGGCGACAGACGCTATCGATTCGACGCTCAACTACAAACAGGTAGCGAAGCGAATCATTGGATTCGTCGAAGAATCCGAGTTTCAATTGGTGGAGACGCTTGCCGAGTCGCTCGCACGGATTATCGTCACCGAATTCGACGTGCCGACGGTCAAAGTTTCTGTTGCAAAGCCCGGCGCCATCGAGGGGTCTCGGGAAGTCGGTGTCGTCATTCAGCGAAGCCACGAAGATTACAACTGAAGTCTTAGTCGGCATCGGCAGCAATGTCGACGCGGAAGCAAACCTGCGTCATGCAGCGGCCTGCTTGAACGACGTGTTTGGCCAAGTAGAGCTGTCCTCGGTTTATCTTAGTCCGGCCTATGGGTTTGTCGGCGCTGATTTTCTCAACATGGTTGCTAAATTCGAGACGCAGCTGAGTGTCGATGCAGTTAAGTCCCGGCTCAGAGAAATCGAAGACACGGCCGAGCGAATCCGAATCGACAACAAATTCGCGCCCCGCACGCTAGACCTCGACCTGCTGTTATTCGGCGAAACGGTGGATCCGGATCGACGGCTGCCACGCCACGACATATTGGAATACCCGTTCGTCTTGTGGCCGCTCGTAGAAATTGCGCCGGAACGAACCTGTCCGTTGACGGGCACGTTGCTCAGTGCAGTTTGGGCGGCGCTGCGGCCGGCAGCGGTTATTTCTCGTATCGGTGCGCTCGACACAATCGCCGCGGGGTCACCAGCCGACGCTGCGTCCACCGTCGACGGCTAGAATTTGACCGGTTACATAGTTGGCGTCGCGCACCAAGTACAAGACTGCGCCGGCAATATCTTCTGGTCCGCCAATTCGCTTGAGGGCAATCTCTTTAATGATGCTGCGTTGGGCGCTTTCCGGCATGCCATCGGCCGGCCAGAGAATGGCGCCGGGAGAAACGCCGTTAACGCGGACTTCAGGGCCGAGATCTTTGGCCAGCGAGCGCGTCAACATAGCGAGGCCCGCTTTTGCTGGGCCATAAACTGGGTGATTGCGCAGTGGCCGCTGTGAGTGGATGTCGACGATGTTGATGATGACCCCGCGCGCTGCGCGCAAGTGCGGCAGAGCGGCCTGACTCAAGAATAGCGGCGCCTTTAGATTGGCATTAATGAGGTCATCCCATTGCGCTTCGGTCACTGAGCCTAGCGGTGTTGGATAGAACGTCGAAGCGTTATTGATGAGAATGTCCAAGCGGCCCGTTTTCTTGATCATGCCTTCCACGAGCTGTTCAATCGCTGCCGTGGATCGCAAGTCGGCTTGCAAGCTGATGGCCGAGTCTCTGCGTATCTCATTGAGTTCATCGGCAAGCGCATCTGCTTGTGTGGATGAGCTGAAATAGTGAATGGCAACGTTTGCGCCAGCTTCATGCAGCGTTCGCGCAATGACAGCGCCGATGCGTTTTCCCGAGCCAGTAATAAGAGCCCAACGTCCCTGCAATTTCGTCTCCGGTGTGTGCGTTTGCGGCTAAGGTTACACTATCCCGCCGCCGTTCTATTGTGCTCCGATGACATTGCAAACTGCCCAATGGCCGCAACCCGATCCTGCTGGACTTGCTAGCAGCGCAGCACTCAGTGCAAGGATTGTGGCGTGCATCGAAGCCGCTGGCGGCTGGATACCGTTCTCGAAGTTCATGCAGATGGCACTCTACGAGCCGGGTCTCGGCTACTACGCCGGTGGCAGTCAGAAGTTTGGCGCGGACGGCGATTTTGTCACAGCCCCGGAGTTGGGGTCATTCATGGCGGCGGCAATCGTTGCCACAATTACACCCAGTCTGCGTGAATTAGTTTCGCCCAAGCTCGTGGAACTTGGTGCAGGCACTGGAGCGCTGGCATTCGCTATCCTGGCGCAATTGGCTGAAACGGATTTCAAGCATTTAACTTACGCCATATTGGAGCCGAGCCCGGAATTACGGGCTCGCCAACGGACCAAGCTTGCGCAGTTTGGTGACCGTGTGACTTGGCTGGACAGTCTCGAGCCTGCTTCCATCGAAGGCGTCATCATTGCTAACGAGGTGGCCGATGCGCTCCCGGTCGAGCGTTTTGCGAAGCGCGATGGCCGCTCGTTGATCCAGGGCGTGGCGTGCGACGCTGGACAGTTCATTTGGCGTGAACGCCAGGCTGAGGCGACCGAAATCGCAGCGGTGGATGACCTGGAGCAACAGCTGGGCGAGGCGCTGCCGGATGGATATGAATCCGAGTATTGCGCGTTGCTGGCGCCGTGGGTGACGACAGTGGCAGATGCGCTGCGCAGAGGATTGGCGCTGCTGATCGATTATGGTCTGCCCGCTCGAGAGTACTATCACCCGCAACGCAATCGCGGCACGTTGATTTGCCACTATCGGCATCGCGCACACAATGACCCCTTTATGTTTCCGGGTCTGCAGGATATTACGGCGTGGGTGAATTTCAGCGGCTTGGCGGCTGCGGCTTCTTCAGCCGGCATGACCGTAGCCGGGTATACCACGCAAGGCGGATGGCTTACCGAGTCGCTGTTGCGCAGCGATGCGCAGCTCACCAACATCGCAGTAGAGCATCTGGCGAAACTGAAGACGCTGGTTTTGCCTGGCGAGATGGGCGAACGCTTCAAAGTCATGTGTCTCAGTAAGGGTTTGCCTGCGCCATTGTTGGGAGGCAGAGATATGCGCAAGTGGCTGTGAGTCACATCTGCACCACGGTTAAATTGTTACCATACGGCCGCGAAATTCGCCTGGAGGCGGCCGATGGAATTGACGCACGCAATCGTGCTCGCAATCTTGCAGGGGCTCACGGAATTCTTGCCGATATCGAGTTCCGGGCATTTGATACTTGTTCCAGCTCTGCTTGGCTGGGAAGACCAAGGACTCGCATTTGATATTGCAGTGCATTTTGGTTCACTGATCGCCGTCGTTAGCTATTTTCGGGCGGACATTTTGGCCATGATCAAGGCAGTTGCTCGGCCAAGCGACCCGAATGCCCAGCTCGCCTGGAAGATCGTCATCGCGACGATTCCACTGGGACTGGCGGGACTGATTTTCGCGGATTTCGTCGAGGCCAATTTGCGCTCGCCGATGGTTATTGCCACGACAACTGCGGTCTTTGGCATCGTTTTGTGGGTTGCGGACCGCGTCGGCCGCCGCTCCGGCACCGAGTACACAATGGGCTGGCCGATCGCGATTGGCATAGGATTGGCGCAAGTGTTGGCATTGATCCCCGGCACTTCGCGCTCGGGTATCACGATGACCGCGGCACTCGCGTTGGGCCTGAACAGGGAGGCTGCGGGACGCTTCTCATTTTTGCTCTCGATACCTGCAATTTTAATGGCTTCCGGTTGGCAATCACTGAACTTGATTGGCGCGGATTTGGTCATCGATTGGGGTCGATTGCTTGTCGCGACAACGGTTTCCGCAGTCGTCGCATTTGTCACCATCGCGCTTTTTCTAAAGCTCATCAGCCGCATGGGCATGGCTTGGTTTGCTGCTTATCGAATCTTGTTAACTGCAGTCATAGTGTATGTCTTGGCCTAACACGATACGCCTTGCTGCTTGCGCTTCGATTCTGCTCGGTGCGCAATTGATGGCGCAGCCGCGAAGCGCAACTGGGGCTCGGCCGTGGACGATCGGTGTGGCTGCACAAACCGATGACCAGTCGAGTAGCGGCGAATCTCTTTCCTTCGGAATCAGCTTGGCGGAAAAGACCTGGTTGTCTTTATTCGCCGCAACTACGAGTTCTCCAGTGGAGCGCGCCGATGTTTCTGCGGACACGTTCGTTGTCGCTCTTGACCGTCGCTTCGAGGCAGTGGGGTTTACGCTGGAGGCGGAGCAATGGGGTGACTCAGGTGCCATAGAGTCCATTGATTTATCGAGCAGTGTCTATTGGCAAAATGACAGGCTCAGGCTGGAAATCGGCATAGAGCAGCGAGATATCGATATCACGCTGACGCCTGCTTTGCTCAACGATAGATTCAGATCGCGCAAAGTTCCGCTGACCGCGGATGGGCGTTGGTTTTCACTGCGTGCAAGCGTAACCGATCGTGTCGACCTGCTTTACGAATACCAGACTAACGACTATTCCCGGAATCTAGCCGTTGTGCCGCGCGTCGACGCACTGAATCTGCTGAGTACTTCTACACTCACGCTGGCCAATAGTTTTCTCAGCGAAATCCAGTCGGTCGGTATCGAAATTTCTATTGGCGAAAAACTATTGAGCTTGAGCGCCGATAAAGATCGTTCGGCTGTCGATCGCACATCTCTTACAAGCATTGGCGCGGCAATCATACTGCCTGTGGCAAATCGTGTAGACCTTGAGTTCAGCTTAGGGCGTAGTGATTCGGAACTGTTCAACGCTGGCTCTTATGCCGGCATCGCGTTCATGTTTTACGGTGGCGCCTGAACTTCTGTTAATGCCCGAGTGACCGCCAGACGCTGGGCATCACGGATGGCAGTGCCGATAGCCGCACCTTCCAGTTGATCGATACCGGGAATCGTTTCACGCTGCACTGCCGCCGCGGTCTTTGCGGCGAGCTTGATCGTAGCGGCTTGTGGATACGCGCTGTTCTCCAGTCCGAGCCGGCCGCGGGCGTCTGCTTCGCAGGCAACCAAGATTTTTTCAAGTCGGTCGGGTTGGCGGATCCCATCCAGCTTGATTACGAGGTCAAAAACACTACCGGGACGCATTTCGTTTGCGCGATGCACGCTGCCATGGTGTGCGGCCACTAAGTCAGCGAGCTGACGAAGTTTGGTGGGCACCGGAAAGCGCGCACAAAAATCTCTTATAAGCTCGACTGAGCGCTGTTCATGGCCGCGATGTTTCGGCAGCGCTTCCTTTGGTGTAGTGCCTTTGCCGAGGTCGTGCGTCAGAACGGCAAACCTAGTCTCGAGATCGTCGGACAGCTGTGCTGCGACCTTCAGAGTCAGTAGTAAGTGCGCGCCGGTGTCGATCTCCGGGTGCCAGCGTTCCGGTTGCGGCACGCCGAACAGGCGATCGAGCTCCGGAAAGACGACTTTCAATGCGTTCGTACTGCGAAGCACGTCGAAGAACACATCCGGTCGTTGAGTCATCAAGGCCTTGCTCGTTTCTAGCCATACGCGTTCTGGTTTCAAGGCTTCGAGCTCGCCAGACGCGGCCATGGTGCGCATTAAGGCCAGTGTTTCCGGCGCCACCGTAAATCCGAATTGATAAAATCTGGCAGCAAACCGTGCGACGCGGAGCACGCGCAGTGGGTCCTCACCGAAAGCGGGTGAGACGTGACGCAACAGTCTCGCGTTTAAATCTGCGACGCCGTTGTATGGATCGATGAGCCGGCCTGCGCCGTCTTGGGCTATTGCGTTGATCGTTAGATCTCGGCGCAGTAAGTCTTCTTCCAGCGTAATTGACGCCCCGGCATCGACTTCGAACCCGGTGTAACCTGGCCCTGTCTTCCGTTCGGTTCTCGCCAGCGCGTACTCTTCTCCGGATTGCGGATGCAGGAATACTGGAAATTCTTGGCCAACCTGTTTGAAGCCTTCGGCTAGCAGCGTCTTAGCGGATGCACCTACGACAACCCAATCGCGCTCTATGACGGGTTCGCCGAGCAGAGCATCGCGCACCGCTCCACCGACTAGATATATTTGCATGAGTCGATCATACCGCAGTCGCTTCGCGTGCTAAGGTCGAAAAATGAGACTCATTGCTTCGATCCTTGCGCTCACGCTGTTCGTGATGGTCCTGCCGAGTTGCAGTCTGCCGTTTTATTGGCAGGCTGCGAGCGGGCAAATGGAATTATTGCGGAAGCGCGTTGCAATCGAACGCATTCTCGAAGACCCCGCTGCCGAAGGTTCCTTGAAGGACGCGCTGCGCGTTGTGGCGGAGATTCGCGAGTTTGCCATTACTGAGCTGCAGCTTCCGGATAATGGTAGCTACACCAGTTATGCAGATCTTGGCCGTCCATACGTAGTTTGGAATGTTGTCGCAGCCGAAGAGTTTTCGGTTGAGCCACAGCAGTGGTGCTTTCCG
Organism: Rhodospirillales bacterium; assembly: GCA_024640665.1. GTDB lineage: Bacteria > Pseudomonadota > Gammaproteobacteria > Steroidobacterales > Rariloculaceae > JAHEEO01. The sequence continues at coordinate 8,614 of JAHEEO010000042.1, forward strand.
TTCGCGGGTTGCGTCAGCTATCGTGGATTTTTCAAGCGGGAGAAAGCCACGGCGTTTGAGCGCACCCTCGCGGTAGAGGGCTTAGATACATACTCCGGCGGATCGAGCGCTTATTCCACGCTCGGGTATTTTGCAGATCCGGTGCTGAATACGATGCTGGCGCCAAGCAGCGATGCGATTGCAGCGTTGCTGTTTCACGAGCTTGCCCACCAGAAACTGTATGTGAAAGGTGATAGTGAATTGAGCGAAGCTTTTGCCAGCACAGTTGAAGAGTTCGGGACCCGCGCGTGGTTAAAGCGGCAGCACAATGCCGAGGGCATCGCCCGTTACGAACAGCGCTTATCTGAGCGTGCTGCCTTTGCGGAACTGGTTGCGGCTGCGCAGCAGCGCCTCGGCGCCATTTATGCGCTTGATCTCACGGCCGAACGTAAACGTGCTGCCAAAGCTGCCGCGTTAGAACAGATGCTGACTGACTACGCCGCAGCCAAGATGTCTGGTGCGATGTCGAGCGCATATGATGCTTGGTTCGCGCAACCGCTAAACAACGCCGTCTTGGCCTCAGTCGCGACTTATCGGCGCTGGGTGCCTGCGCTGCGCTGGCGGCTCGAAACCCGCGGTCTAAAGCAGTTCTATGCCGACGTGACAGCGCTGGCAGCGCAGGATATTGAATTGCGGACAGTGGCGCTTGAGTCCTGGGCCGTAGCTGCTTCAGCGGCCGGAGATGCGCCGGATGCGGGTTAGCTGGGGTTCTCGAGCGTCTAATATTTGATGTGCTGCTGCGCGGAATTCTCGCGGCTTGATGCCGAGCCGCGCAAAGCCGTTTTTCGAGCAAACGCTCGCTACCGTCAACGAACGAAAGTTGTCCAGCGAGAATGGTTTCCCCGGCACTAAGTAATCGCAGACAAAGGCCTGGGCAAAGCCGACCGAATCCGGCAATGGAATGATGAGTCGCTTGAGTCCCAACGTATCACGAATAAACGTCACGATTTGCTGCAGCGTCAGTGTGTCGGGTCCGCACAGTTCGTAAGTTTGGTCGATTGCCTTTTCATCAGTTAGGGCGCGGGTAATTGCGTTGACGACGTCGTCAACGTGCACCGGCGCGAATCTGGCGGTCGGCTTCGGCAGAGGCAGAAGAGGGCTCAATTGGAGGAGTTTTCCGAAGCGGTTCAGAAACGAATCATGCGGGCCATAAACAACCGAGGGTTGAAAAATTGTGTGGTGAATGCCGTGTTGGCGGCCTGCAGCGATGATTTGTTCGGCTTGGCCTTTGGTTCGCAAATAGTGGCTCGGCCCACGTTCCGCGCTGGCTTTCAGTGCGCTGACTTGAACGACTCGGCGAATGCCGAGTTCTGCGCAGGCCTCGATCAGCGATTCGGCCAGCGCAACATGCGCGCGCTCAAATCCTTTTCCGCTGTGCCCGCGTTCATTGAGAATTCCAACTAGATTGATCACGGTGCCGCATTGCTGCATGAGGCGAACAAGGGACTTAGTGTCGACCTGGTTATAAATGCGCAGTTGCACACCGGGTGAAGCGAGCAGTGGGCGGTCCCGCGCGGGATTGCGGGTCGGTACTAGGATGTCGTATCCCGCTTGTGCCAGCCGGTGACATAGCCGCTGTCCTATAAAGCCGGTGCCGCCGAGGACACAAATTCGCGAGTCAAGATTCGCGCGCCTGCTCAACATGATGTCTGCCGTCTCGAGTTACGGTAACAAAACGATTGAATCGCGGTTGCCACGGCGCACCAGCGCAATGACGCCATTCGGGGAGTTTCTGACGACCGCTTCTGCTTGTGCCAATGTTGTCACGCGCTGACGATTGAGCCGCAGCACCAGATCGCCGCGCCTGAGTCCGGCAGCGGCAGCACTGCCACCTTCTTCAATCTCGATGACACGCAGTCCGACAATACCGCCGCCACCTTCGTCCGGCTCGAGTACGACACCAGGAAATACTTGATCTCGGCTGATCTCAGGTTCTGGGGACTGGATTTCTGCGGCCCTGTCGGCGACGACAGCGCCGAGTACAGCCGTCGTCTGTTGCGTTGTCCCGTCGCGGATGAAATCAATTTCGACTGTATCGCCGGGGCGATGCAGTCCGATCATATTGCGCAAGCTGTCGGGTCCAGCCACTGGTCTACCATCAACCGCAATGATGACATCTTGAATCTGCAGCCCCGCCGCTTCTGCGGCAGAGCTAGGTGTTATGTCAGTCACGAATGCGCCGGCCGTATCGTTTAGCCCGTATTGTTCAACCAGGCTGCGTGTGATCCGGCTGATTTGGACGCCGAGCAGGCCGCGTTGAACTTCGCCATATTCGACGAGTTGATCCATGACATTGCGGGCCATACCGATTGGGATCGCAAAGCCGATGCCGATATTGCCGCCACCTCGCGAAATGATGGCCGAATTGATGCCGACAAGCTCACCATTCAGCGTGACGAGAGCGCCGCCGGAGTTGCCGGGATTTATAGACGCATCGGTTTGAATGAAGTCTTCATACGCCGAGCGATCAGGATTGACCCCGTTTCGACCGAGCCCGCTGACGATGCCTGAGGTGACGGTATGCGAAAAGCCGAACGGGTTGCCGATGGCGACGACAAAATCACCTACGCGCAGCGAGTCGGAATCACCGAGACGGATTTCCGAAAGGTTTTCGATATCAATTTTTACCACTGCAAGATCAGAAGCCTGGTCTGATCCAATGACGGTGGCGGTTGCGGCCCGGTCGTCAAACAGCGTAACGGTAATTTCATCCGCATTTTCGATCACGTGATGATTGGTCAGGATAAGGCCCTTGCTTGCGTCGACGATGACGCCTGAGCCTGCGCCCTGCACGGGTCTTGGCTGCGGTTCCAGAAAGCCCCTGAAGAAGGGGTTTTCGGCGAGCGGGTTGCTGACCTGCGGCGTGCTGCTGACGGAAATATTCACGACTGATGGAGAGACGGATTCGATCATCGGTGCAAGCGAGGTGACTATCTGTGCCGATAGCGTCTCTGCCCAGATAATGTTGAGCGTCAATAAGGCTGTGGCACCCATCGTAAAAAGGGCCTGCGCGGCGCGCTGCTTCGTTGAAGTCATGTTGAGTCTTATCACCCGTGTAATGCTGGCGCGTTAATTTCACCGGCTGTCGCGATCACACCACAGCGGCACTCATGCGTCCATTGTATGCCGACAAAGTGTCGGGTGTACCGTAGATGTGACTATGTCTAGCTTTGCGTGCGATATCGGTCGAATTCTTGTGGATAACGTGTGCAAAACCAGCGTATAAGCTGGGGCTTTTTAACCACAAGATGTAGTGGTAATAGATTTTTCAGCGATATCCCGTAGATGCAAAAAAAATTCCCAATGAATCTGAGGAAAAGCTCATAACTAATTGAATATCTGTGTATTATTAACTTTCAAAAGATCGCCATAAATCCTTGACAGAACGCCTTTTGCGGCATAATCTACATATCAGCTACACAACATCTTGTGTTAGCTGATTTCTAAGCAACTAACGCTATATCGGGGCTGGTTCGGCACGCTCTTGGGGGAGTTTTTGCCCTTCCGGAACTGCGACGGATGCGAAGAAATCGTGGGAATCGGGGTTAGCCAATCGGCTTAATTTAAGTTAGCGAGTCAGGGAATTCGATGGATACAGCTTTGGAGATTAGCACTGCACGAATAGCAGATATTCCACTTCAACACGCCTCTGCCGATATTTGGGATACCAAATATCGCCTCAAGACAAAGACAGGTGAGCCCGTCGACGCGGACTTGCAAGCGAGCTACGAACGCGTCGCACGCGCATTAGCTGAAGTCGAGCCTGTTGAACAACAGGAACATTGGAACGAACGATTTTTGTGGGCGCTGCAGAAAGGCGCGATTCCGGCGGGTCGCATCATGTCTAATGCCGGTGCCGGCGCGCATAAACCAGCAACTTCCACCATTAATTGCACGGTTTCAGGAAGCATCCGAGATTCGATGCACGATATCTTGAATAAGGTGCACGAAGCCGGCCTCACGCTGAAGGCGGGTTGCGGCATCGGTTACGAATTTTCGACTTTACGACCTCGCGGCGCGTACGTTTCTGGTGCCGGCGCGCTGACATCCGGTCCATTGTCGTTCATGGATATCTACGACAAGATGTGTTTCACCGTGTCGTCGGCCGGCGGCCGACGCGGTGCGCAAATGGGCACGTTTGATATTGGTCATCCGGACGTGCTCGAGTTTATTCGTGCCAAACGTGAGGACGGACGACTGCGACAGTTTAATTTGTCGTTGTTGATTACGGATGAGTTTATTCAATCGGTAAAAGATGACTCGGACTGGCGTCTTGCATTTCCACTTTCGCAACGCGAAGTGGATGAGGGCGAAATCGACCTGGCCGATTCGGCGGCGGTTATCTGGCGAGAGTGGCCGGTGCAGGAAGGCTATGCGACCAATGCAGCGGGTCTAGTTGCTTGTCGAGTCTATAAGACACTGCCTGCGCGGCGTATGTGGGACATGATCATGTCCTCTACTTACGATTTTGCTGAGCCCGGGTTTGTGCTGATTGATCGAGTCAACGAACTCAACAATAACTGGTGGTGCGAGAATATCCGCGCCACGAATCCATGTGGCGAACAGCCTTTGCCCGAATACGGCGCCTGTTTGTTGGGGTCAATTAACCTGACCAAATTTGTGCGCCAGCCGTTTTCGGCAGACGCGGAGTTTGATTGGGACGAATATCGAGAAGTCGTTAGCGTATTTACGCGAATGCTGGATAACGTTGTCGATATTAATGGGCTGCCGCTGGATCAGCAGCGCGATGAAATCTTGAAAAAACGCCGTCACGGCATGGGCTTCCTCGGGCTTGGGTCCGCGATGGCATTGCTGGGGTTGCGTTACGGTTCGCCAGAATCCGTCGAATTCACCGAGCGAGTGTCACGAGAGCTCGCTATTGCCGGTTGGCAAACCGGTCTCGAGTTGGCACGCGAAAAGGGTCCTGCGCCTATCCTCATCGAGGATTTTCCAGTGACCGAAGAAATGCTGAACAAGCGCCCCGAAATGCGAACAGATGGCTGGAAAGTCGGGGACATGATCCCGGGCCGTCTATTGCATGCGCGGTATAGCCGTTATATGCAACAAGTGCGCAGCGTTGCGCCAGAACTCGTCGAAGAATTGGCACAAGTCGGCGCGCGCTTCACGCATCATAGCTCCATTGCGCCCACTGGCACGATATCGTTGTCCATCGCAAATAATGCCAGCAACGGAATCGAGCCTTCGTTTGCGCATCATTACTTTAGAAACGTCATTCGAGAAGGAAAAAAGTCTAAGGAAAAAGTCGACGTTTTTTCGTTCGAGTTGTTGGCGTACCGTGAAATTGTAAACGTCAATGCACTGCCGGAATCTACCGTGAAGACAGAACAACTGCCTGATTATTTCGTGAGTTCCGAAGAGGTTACACCGAAGCAACACGTCGACATTCAAGCAGCCGCACAGAAGTGGATTGACTCGTCGATATCGAAGACTGCGAATGTGCCCACTGACTACGATTATGGCGATTTCAAGGATATTTATCTTTATGCGTATGACAGCGGCCTGAAAGGTTGCACGACATTCCGATTCAATCCCGAGGCATTTCAGGGCGTATTGGTTAAAGAAAAAGATCTTAAGAAGACGACCTATAAATTTGAGTTGGCAGACGGCACTAAGATTGAAGCGAAGGGCGACGACGAAATCGAATACGACGGCGAAGTTCATTCAGCCGCTAATCTTTTCGATGCGCTTAAAGAAGGTTATTACGGAAAATTCTAATGTCACTTATCAAAATAGATAAAAAGATAGTCGGCTACACGGTTGTCAAAGATGCTGCGGCCGAATCGAAATTCGCCAAGAAAGCTGCGTCTGTCGAAGACAATGTCATTCGAATGCATGAAAAACTGGAGCGGCCCGAAAAGCTCGTAGGATCAACCTACAAAGTGAAAACGCCCGTGTCGGACCATGCTATGTACGTAACGATCAACGACCTTGTGCTGAATGAAGGTACGCCGCATGAGCAGCGCAGGCCGTTTGAGATCTTCATCAATTCAAAGAATCTCGATCATTACCAGTGGATAGTTGCACTCACACGCGTTATGTCTGCGGTTTTTCGCAAGGGCGGCGATGTCACCTTTATCGTAGATGAGCTAAAAGCCGTGTTTGATCCGCGCGGCGGTTATTGGCAACCTGGCGGCACGTTCATGCCATCGATCATTGCCGACTTGGGGCATATCGTTGAGAAGCATCTCATCGAAATCGGATTGCTTAAAAAGGTTGAGCCCAGCAAAGATACGCAGAAATTCATCGACGAGAAGCGCGCTGAATACGAAGCTCGCGATAAGCAAACTGATGCATTCGCGAAGGGTTCTTTTCCTGAGGGTGCTCAGTTGTGTGTTAAGTGCAATACAGCCGCGGCCGTATTGCTGGACGGATGTCAGACGTGCTTGAACTGCGGTTATTCAAAGTGTGGGTAAGCGGTTTGGCCTAATAATCTAGACTTAAGAACATTGAATCCGCCGTTGGTCCGCCTTCAGTTTAGAGGCGGGCCATTTTTTTGTCTGCAGCATTCTTCGTTCGGCTCTAGAATAGCCTTTGAACAAACGCAGCTATTCCAGCCAAACTATCGTGATTGAATCGATTCCAGACTTTTCCAAGCTGAAATTACTAGTCGCCGGCGATGCGATGCTCGACGAGTATCTATTCGGTGATACTCAGCGAATTTCGCCGGAGGCACCGGTTCCCGTCGTCAAGACCCGGGCGATGGAGCAACGTCCAGGTGGCGCAGCTAATGTCGCGCTCAATCTCGCAATGTTGGGCGCAAAAGCCACTCTCAACGCGATCGTTGGCGCCGACATGCAAGGCGAAGTCCTGCGTATCGGCATCGAAAGCGCGGGCGTCCATGCGGCACTCGTCGTCGCAAAATCTCTCAAAACGTCGCACAAGCTGCGTGTGTTGGCCCGCAATCAACAACTCATCAGGCTCGACTCAGAGGAAGACTTGAGCTCTGCGGCCGGCGAACTAGCGGAATTGTTTGCAACACAGCTGCCCGGCTGTCACGCGGTCGTTCTGTCTGACTACGCCAAAGGGACACTCGTTCAAGCGCCTCGGCTAATTGAGCTTTGTCGAACGGCTGGCATACCTGTTTTGGTAGATCCAAAGGGCACCGATTTTTCGTGCTATCGCGGCGCCAGCGTTCTGACGCCGAATCAAGCAGAGTTTTT
>JAHEEO010000246.1:0-2527 GCA_024640665.1 Rhodospirillales bacterium
GTACCGATCCAAACTGGGTTTTCGAAAAGAAGCAGCTGGATTAGAGCCGGCACTTCAAGTTTTCCTTGGCATTCCGGTAGCGATCCAGCGAGCGCTTCGTGTGTTCAAGTCCCTGCGAGCAAAGACGCTAAACAACTCGAGCTTGATCCGCTTTCAGGGCTCGACGTAAACCTCAACGCTTCGGCTCATCCAGTCATCGATGCCGTCGGCTGGGGCCGGACGGGATGAGAATCTCGTCCGGATGTCTGCCTGAACACCAATGCCTCTCAGCAAATCGGCTACGTTCTCGACACGTCGTTGTGAGACTCCCTCGGACTCAGTGACAAGCGATCCATCAGTCAAGAGCGTGGAGCCGCGCGTGGCTCGGATCGTGACACGGCTCGCCGCTGTCATCTGTGCATAATCGCGAATTTCTAGCAGTTGCCGGGGATGCTGAAATGCAATTCCCTTGTCGACATCGAAATAGATGTGAAATGTCCTCGGTCCGCTTACGGGCACAGACGGGGTCGTGGAATTGCTGCCGGGCGGGGGATCGAATGCAAGGCGGCCGGCGCTGGGTCCCGGAGGGCGCGGATTAAAATCGATCGTATATCTCGACTCTGCTGGCAGAATAGTATTGCACGAACCATCGAGTTCCGGCATGACTGAAATCTTGAGGGGATCGAGTACGATGCCGCCACAGATGCGTCGTTGATCTTCAGCTACAGTCGCCTCGACGAGGACTTGGTGACCTAAATAGGGCGGATCGAATTCGGCGCTGACGTCAGTCTGAATGCCTAAGTAGTAAAGTTCACCTGCATATTTGGTAAGCCAGCAAGGCACTGTTGCCGTATCCCGAACAATAGGGCAACTGACGAAATTGAGTCGTGTCTGAGCCTGCAGTTGCGGCGAGACTACCGCGCTGATTCCTGCCATCAGTAGGCAGGCGATAAATCGCGTTTTTTGTATCTCGATCATTGTCACAACACGCTCAAGAAGTTAACGAGATCCGCCTTGTCCTGCTCGGTGTACTGAATGTTGTAGCGTCGGTCGTAGAAATCTACCAATTCTCTCAGCGTGGACGCTGAACCATTAGAAAAGTACGGTGCACGCGCTGAGAGCCCCCGAAACTGTTGAATGACGATCGCCCCAATGTCGTCGCACTTGCCAGAGATCAACGCGCGACCTGGGTCCTGCGTATAAATCTCCCGACCGAGGAAGGCATGCGGGGGCAGGTCATCACGGCAAGTCAGCTTGAAAAGGGGCATTTCCGATGGTCCCGATGCCCACGGGCTAACGGGTTCTTCTTTGGCCCATGGCAGATTGGTCGTGCCCAGGTCCATCCACCCGTTGGCGGTGTCCATTGCCGTCATGTGCATGCCGTGGCAAGTGGAACACGTGCGTTTGATGGGGTTGCCCAAGCCAACCGAGTTGATGTGCATCGAATCGCGAATCCAAAATGTGCGAAAGAAAAACACATCGTGACCCCGTGCTGCAGACGCGCGAAAAGCGTTTTGTTCGCTCAGTTCAACGTCAGTTCCGTCGCCGGAGAATTCCTGCCAGGCATCTTCAAATGGAAACACATAGTTGCTTGTGTTGTTGCCGAGGACGCCGTCACGGCCGTGCAGCATCGCTGCAGGCCCGAGTGCAGGCGGTCCATTAGGTTCGTCTAGCCGCCCGGCACCGCCTGATTCGATCTGCGCACCATATAGTTGCAACTCGAACTTCTCGATTGCGTCCAGTTCTGCGGTCGTCAGGGGCCGCTCAAGTTCGAGGTGGCCAGCTGCTGCCGAGCTGGCCTGCGTCCGCAACGTTGGCTCGCGCGCGTCGGCCATCATATTCATGTTAACCGGCTGCCCCGTTTCCGGGTCGACGGCTGCTAATGCGCCACTTTTGCCGTTAATTGGGGTGACGCCGAATTTGGACGACGTAACGTATCGCAAATTGATGGCAGGCCGCGGACGGCGGTAGACAGATATCGTCGGGTTCGTACTTGCGAGTCCAAACTGAGGATGGGTATTGCAGCCGGTCGGGTCGCGAACCACTTCAATCTGGAATTCCGGTTCTATCACCTCACCATTCGCTGATTTCGGCGGCCATGGCAGCGGTATTCGAATCAGTCCCCTGTTGAGCAGTAGCGAATGCGATGAAGCCTCACCTTGCGGTAAGTGTGGGCAGTTCTTGCCATCAATCGCAGCGAAAAGAGGGTCTGTTCCGTCCGTGGCGTCCCATCGAATGCGGATTGTTTCCAGCGAGAGACTCATCGCGTCGGCAGGTTGATGACAAGTGACACAGGCGCGGCCGTTCGCGCCCAGCGACTCAAAAAACGGATGCCCGACTGTTGCGACCGCGCCATTGGCGCTTAACAGTCCGAAGCGGCCTTCCGGATTCGTGTACTCCGCGAGTGCCGGAAGCTCGGAGCCATCGCCCGGATACCACCAAATTCGCGCTTTGTCGTCAGTTTGACCTGAAAGTGAAGATGAAAATAACAAGACGAGGCCCGCGAGAAACGTCATAAGCGGGCTCGTTGTGCTGTGCATTCTGATAA
>JAHEEO010000246.1:2537-4417 GCA_024640665.1 Rhodospirillales bacterium
TATTTCGCCACTAGTCTTCTGCCGACAAGGAACACTCGTACGTGCCAACTGCGGCGTCCGGGTACCAAACCCAGTATTTTTCGAGACTGACCGGTTGGATGAACGTCTCCGGGTCTACCACTATCAACGCGTAATCTAGCCTATCACCCAGCTCGCTCAGCTGAAAGCGCTCGATGGTTCTCGCGCTCGTGCTCAGTTGCACGCCTTGGCCGTCGAAATGCCCCCAGTTCATGTTTGTCGTGTTTACAACCAGCGTGCGTTCGTTCTCCCAGCGGCCAATCGAATATCCGAGTAGCGAAGGCGCCCTGCTGCCGGCCGATACATCCGGCGACATATGAATCGTTCGTACCGTATCGTACTCTTCGTTGTGCCAGAGGATTTCATCGCCGTCCTGGATCATCACGAACGGGTACGGAGCCTCCATGATCGTCGGCATGCCTTTCGGTGCGCAATCGCGCAGCGGATTGTCCCGCTCCCAGACATACGCATCGAGCACGGCGACAGCAGGTTGCGTTAGATTGGCGCGATTGGCTGGATCGCGGCCGAAACTGCGCGGAATGAGCACGGGTATATTATCCGGCGTACTCCAGACGCGGAAGATGCCAAGCTCGGGAGTGGATGTATCGCCGATGCCAAGACGCCGACTTTCCGCCATTTCGATTGTTTGATTTGACCAGCGCGGCTGTAGGTTGAGCCCGAGCAGTACTTCCTCACCGGATCGTGTCAGGATATTGCGGATGTAGAGCCCGTGTTCGCCTCGTACTGCTGGATTTCCGGCGACACGGATGGAGTCGCCAACTGCCAAAAAGTCGGGGGCGATCTTCCATCGGCGCATGTTGCTTAGTGAGGTTGTCGCAAGCTCCCACACACTTTCTTGACCGCTTTCGTCAGTGCCTTGCAAAGACACCTGCACATGCGGGTTGCGCCACAGGACGTCAGTGACGATACCTTCGACTTCGATCATGCGTGAGGTATCGTAACTGCCTGCCACGGCGTGATGCGCCGCTAAGTCGTTGAATGAGGTCAATCCAATCAACGTGTACGTTACGATGCTGATGCTGCGCGTTCGTGATGCCATCTGAAATGTTTCTTTTGACCCTTTTCCGACAACCAAGCTATTTAACCGAAATGCGGAACCCCCTGCAATTGATCATAAGATTGACGAGCGCTGGCGATCGGTGATGATACGCTGAGTGCGGTTTGCCTTGCGAGTCGAGTGTCGTAGACTGTTTGCAGGTCCCAACACTGGTAATGGATAAATGAATCTACGAGCTATCTCAACAGCCGCTTGCATGATCGTCCCAGGCTTGCTCTGGAGCCTGCCGGGATTCGCTCAGGATCGTCAGCACTGCGAAGCGTTCTCGAATTTTGCGCTCGATGGAGCACAACTTGAAATCACGGCCGTTACCCACAATGAGCCAACTAATGCCGGCCCCGGTGGGCTCGTGCCAGCACACTGTCGTGTTGAAGGCGCGCTCGAACGACGCATCGGCAGCGACGGCCGCCCTTATGCGATTGGTTTTGCCATCAATCTTCCCGATGCTTGGAACGGGCGGTTTCTGTTCCAGGGCGGCGGCGGCTTGAATGGCAGCATCCGACCGCCTTTGGGCAACATTGCCGCAGGTGAGGCATCGGCGCTTGCTCGCGGGTTTGCCGTGGTCAGCACGGACAGTGGTCATGAAGGCGCCGGTTTCGATGGCAGCTTTTATGCCGATCAGGAAGCGAGTCTGAATTTTCTCTATGCCGCCGTCGGCAAGGTTACTGAGGTCTCCAAGGAAATCGTTGACGAATATTATTCTCGCCCCGCTGATCACAACTACTTCGTCGGCTGTTCGACCGGCGGGCGCGAAGCGATGATGATGTCGCAGCGGTATCCAAAC